>CAZVNK010000361.1:0-3399 GCA_964628115.1 uncultured Ignavibacteriaceae bacterium
CTTTCCCGAGCTGGCGCGCACTTCGTATCCGTTGCTGGCCTGTGGCGTGGCTACGAAGCCCTTGCCGCCTGAGCTGCTCGAGCTCATCAACCCAGCGCGAGTGGCGATGTCGCAGTTTCCGCTGGGTTTGTATCCGATGGTCAAGATCAACAATATCTACCGCTCCCTGTTCGGCAAACCCGATCTCGACAAAGCTATCGGGCATATTCTCTCCCGCCAGAACAAGCGAATCGATCAAGGTCTGGTTTCGGGGCAAATATTCATTGGCTCGCTCGGTATCGGTTTAGCGCCAGAGTTGTTTCAGATGATGGAAAACAAGCGCCTGCCCCGATTCGCCATCGGATGGTCACGAATGGCGGCACAGGCGGCGGCGGCGGTTCCACCCCGGGAATTTTCACTCAAGGTCGACGAATTCGCGTTTCAAATCTCGCCACTGGCTTTGAATATCAACCTTTTGCCGTATTCGGTCGGTTTGCCGCTGACACCGGCATCGATCATCGATGACGGTAAATGCGAAATCATTTTCGATGTCGGACGCGGGCAGGCCGTTTTCTCGAGTTATATCCGCCAGATATACAAGCAAAAATATCTCTATTCCGACGACATTCGTATGTATCGCGGTACGAAAATCACGATTGCCCCCACCGCGGGTCAACGATTGTACATAGACGGGGATATTATCGACGCCCCATCCAACGAATTGAGCATCGAAATCTTTGCCAAACGTATCCGGGTGTTATGTAAAACCGAGGAGTAGATCATGACCGGGAAACGTATGACATTGCCGATGGGTTTCCTGTTACTGATCTGCGTATCGGTCTCGGCCCAATCACTCACCCCGTCCGAACCGGGATTTACCTCGTATTTGAAAGCTTATGCCGGTGTCGATGAACCACTACCGGACGGCGTATATGCCGATCAACCGCAGGATACGATGAAAACGCAAAATCCCACCGTGGCGTTGTTCAAGTCGATGTTTGTCCCCGGCCTGGGACAGATCGGCAACCGGGAATACATCAAGGCCGCGATTGTTATCGCTTTGGAAACGACGTTGATCGGAACATACATTCACTATTACAACAAGACCAAAGACCGCGAGGATGCATTCCAATCGACTGAGGGATCCGAACAGACGCAGTTGTTCAACGAATACGAGGACGCGCGCGATCAGCGCAATCGCTTCGGGTGGTACACCGGGACGCTGATTTTCCTTTCGATGTTCGATGCCTATGTCGACGCTCATTTGGCCCGGTTTCCGAAAATGAAAGAGGGGCTTTCGGTGATGGTCGCTCCGACACCGACCGAATACGTCCACGTCGGTGTGGGCTATACGTTTTGATGGGTTAATCAGTCCGCCAGTAGAATCTGCTTGATATCCAGACCATACTTGTTGGGATCGATAATGCGGGTAATCCGGCGTGAAGCGTTCTCCGGCTCGGCCAGATCGAGATCGACAAACTCGCGCAGGGGGCCGGAACGGTTGCCGATCACGCGAACCAGCGGATGCATCAAGTCCTCCTGACGGTTTTTCATGACCACCACCAGTTCATCGGTACTGAGCATCACCAGCGTCCCCGGCGGATAAATGCCGATGACATTGACGAACAGTTTCAGTAAAAAGGCATCGAATTTGACCGTCATCTGATACATCATCTTGCGCAGGACTTCGTCCGGCAACAATGATTTCTTGATATAGACGCGTCCCGATGTCAGCGCATCGAACGTATCGGCTATCGAAATAATCTTGGAAAACAAATTGGTCGGTCGTTCACGATGCAATTTGGGATATCCCGTGAAATCCTCATTGATATGATGCTCGAAAGCGGCTACGGCGGCGCGGACTCCGCCCCGATCGAAATTCAAATTGCGTAGAATGGTCTTGGCCCCAAGCTGAGGATGTTTCTGCATCTGCACCCAGTCGTTCTCATCGAAAACGTCCGGTTTGCGAACCAGATCGTCGGGAAGTTTGACCTTGCCGAGATCGTGAAACAGGGCGGCGAAACCGAGTTCGGAAAGCTGACCGCGATCCATGGTCAATCGCAGTCCCATGGTCAGGGCGTACACACAAACGTTGGTGCAGTGGGCAAACGTGTATTCGTCGAAATCGCGAATAGCGGTCAATTCGAGCAGGGTGGATTCGTCGGCGATTATTTGATCGATCAGCGAATGCACGGTCCGACGGGTTTTGGAGATGTCGATTTCCTTGTCCTCGACGGCGCGCACCATGATATCCTCCACGGTGGCAATGGCGCGGAAAAACGTCACGCGGGCGGCACGGCGCATCATGGTCCGCTGATCATCGGAAAGTTCGGCCTTGTCCGGCTCCTCCTCGACACTCAGAAGAGTGATACCGTCAATACCCAAATCGATCAGGCGATCGCCGACGGCGCGTCGGTTGTGCTCGACCAGTCCGGTGCGCGCGATCAAATACACCAGCTTGTCGATCATGCGCTGATCGAGAAATTCCTCGATGATTATCCCGCCGATACCGAGCCGCCGCCAGGTATCCATGATACCCCGGGAGCGCACGATACCGTCGCTGTTGAACTTGGCCAACCGCTCGTCGATGAAGATCCGTCCCTCGATGATTTTTATGATCATTTTGCCGTGGAGATCGGTATACTTGCGAAACATACCGAAAAACTTCGCCGATTGCGTCTGATAACTCGCATTGTTCTGATCCACGATTCCTGCGATGCGAAACAGAACGAAAAAGGAATTGAGAAGAGACAACTCGTCCGGACCGGCAATCTCCAATTTCTGTCTGTTCAAACGAACCGGTTCCATATCATTCTCCGTAGACTATTTCGCGCCGCCTGACCAATGCTTGTGAAGCGAGGCGGCGAATTCTTTTACGCAGGGAGTGACTGTACTTTATCAAAACGGTTTCGGCCTTCTGCGACCGGTTTTCGGCCAGTGCCTGAAAGGCAACCCGCCGATAAAAGCTGCGGGACGCGCTGGGAAACAAGCCCCACGCCGCAATCAGTTTCGAGAGATGTCCCACGGCGTTTTCTCCGGCCAGTTTCGAATAGATAATCAAAAAGGTTTCCTGATCCCGCTCACGTAACATGCCGAATCGTTCATCGTTGACAATCGTGATGATAGTATTCAGGGTGTTGCCGGAGTCCCCGGCAATGATGCCGTCGATGACCGCCCTGCTGACTTTGTCGTCGATATCCCAGACGAATTCAGCAATCAACGCGCTCTTGCCGGCGCTACCGGCATCGAGCAAACCTTTGGCGACTTCAAGCCGCACCCGCGCTTCCTCATGATGCAAAGCCTTCTCGAGATAGGTCAATGCCTTTTGATTGCCGATACGGGCCAGGATGTACACGGTGTTGCGTACGACATACCAGCGTTTGTCGTAAATCACCCTGGCGATGATATCGACATAATCCC
>CAZVNK010000362.1:0-244 GCA_964628115.1 uncultured Ignavibacteriaceae bacterium
GCGGTCGAATTGGGAGCGATCGCCGCCACCAAGATGTTTTTGATGAAGGGGGCGGATTTACATCTGCTGATTTATCCCATTGTCGGAGGATTTCCGGACGATGAGCCATCCAGTCGCAGGAAATTGGAATTCCGGTTCAATTTCGATGACCCGCATCCGACCCGCGAGGTCGCGCTGGACTGGACGGCCGATTTCAACGGCGACAATCTGCTCGATCTGGCGTTCTCCGACGGGAACGGTCACA
>CAZVNK010000362.1:335-580 GCA_964628115.1 uncultured Ignavibacteriaceae bacterium
GACGTTGAAATTTCCCTCGAGCATCCATCCGGAGTTCACCCGGTGGCGCTTAATTCGGGAGTTCTGTCGGATGCCGTCATAGAACACAACCTGACCGGCAAATTCGATCGTTTGACGGTCCTGAAGAATCGCAATAACAAGCTCTGAGTGAAGGGACGTTTATGCCTGAGAGAGAATTTCCACTATGTCTGAAATGTAGCAAGGGAACGCTTTTGCCACTTTCGGATTACGGACGCAACGGGGCT
>CAZVNK010000362.1:590-3389 GCA_964628115.1 uncultured Ignavibacteriaceae bacterium
ATCAAATACAAGGCCTGGGTTTGTTCGAACCCCGCCTGTGGTTTTTCATTGCGAATCGATAACGGGGAAATCAGTTATGGCAAACCGATTCCTACCACGACCAAGTGAGACGTATGCCGAGCCTGTTTAACAATCTCTGGGTAAAAGTGGCGGCCATTCTGCTGGCCGTTTTGCTCTGGTTGCATGTCGCCACCGAAAAAGTTTACCAGAATCAAATCACTCTTCCGGTGACCCAGGTGGATTTGCCCACCGATCTGGTGCTGGTGGAACCTCCGCCGGAATCACTGCTGGTGACCGTCTCGGCCATCGGGAAAGCGCTTTTGCGTAGCGACTGGAAACGGCGCGGGGCGCGACTGCAAATCACCGACGGTCGGTCGGGACGATTCAAACAGGACATTGCCTCCGACAACGTGACGCTGATCGACGCCCAGGGCGTGAATCTGGTCGACGTGGTCGGTCCCAGGGAGTTTTATTTCAATTGCGATCGCAAGGTCGAAAAGGAGGTGCCGGTCAAGTCGCGGGTCGTGATCGTGCCCGATGAGGGTTTTGCCGTCGGTAATGCCGATTCACTCGTACCCGCCACCGTGACCATCACCGGGCCGCGCGGAGCGCTGACCGAGGTTGCCGCGATCGAAACCGTCACCGAACGGCTCGAGGGCGTGCGCAACGATTTCGATATGACCGTCGCGCTGATTTACCCGGATATTTACAATCTTACCATCAGGCCGGATTCGGTCACTCAGTATATCAGCCTGGTGGCGCTTAAAACCCGCGAATACGCCGGTATGAATTTGCGTCTGACTCATACGCCGTTCGGACGGCTGGTCGATTTCGAGCCGAAATCCATCGACCTGATCGTGCGCGGGCGTACCGATTTTATCGACCGGCTCGAGGCGGATCAGATTACCGCCACCGCCGATTACCGCACAGCCGATTCCGCCGGGATTGTCCCGGTTGTAGTTTCTCTTCCCGAAACCATTACGCTGGTACATCAATCGGCAACTACCGTGCGTATCAATAAATAGTCATGATTACGCTCGGAATAGAAAGCTCATGCGACGAGACCTCGGTCGCCGTGGTCGAAAACTGCGAAACCGTCCGCGCCAATGTTATTTTAAGCCAGTTGGTGCATGCCGGATTCGGCGGGGTGGTTCCCGAACTCGCCAGCCGGGAGCATCTCAAGGCGATCATGACGGTGTACGAACAGGCGCTGGCAATGGCGCATATCAAGCCGGAAGAGATCGACCTGATCGCCGCGACGTACGGTCCCGGGTTGGTCGGGGCGTTGTTGGTCGGGTTGAATTTCGGCAAGGGGCTGGCGTTCGGTTATGACAAGCCGTTCGTGGCGGTCAATCATCTCGAGGGGCATCTGGTTGCCAATCTGCTCATGCATCGTGATCTTCCGGAACGGCATCTTACGCTGATCATCTCCGGGGGGCACACCTCGCTGGTGCTGGTCAATTCTTTCGGCGATTATGAGGTGCTGGGTAAAACCAAAGACGACGCGGTCGGCGAGGCGTACGACAAGGTCGCCAAACTGCTGGGGTTGGGATATCCCGGCGGGCATGAGATCGACCGGCTGGGGCATATCGGCAATCGCACCTATTTCAAATTCCCGCGCGGGATAATCAAAGAGGACAGTTTCGATTTTTCGTATTCCGGATTGAAGACCTCAGTCGCGCTTCACGTGAAAGACATGTCGGAGGCCGAACTGGAGGACAAGCGCGCCGATATCGCGGCATCGTTTCAGGAAGCGGCGCTGGAAGTACTGGTGGCCAAGACCGTCCGCGCGGCGAAAGAGTATGATCTCAAGGCGGTGACACTGTCCGGCGGGGTGGCATCGAACAGCCGTCTGAAAGAGCTGATGAAACGTAAGTTGGAACGTATCGGCGCGGAATTTTATTTCCCGCCGCCGGAGTTGTGCACCGACAACGCGGCGATGATCTCAGCGGCGGGGTATTTACGCTATATGCACGACGGCCCCTCGGAGTTGAATATCAACGCGGTTCCGTATTTGGGGTTGGGGTAAAGATTGCACTCAGTCTTAATAAAGTCACTCAGCCTGACTTTTGATTTCTTGTATTACTGCGACTTCATCGTTGGCTGATTGATTATCATTATTCTTTTCGTTTGTTTTTTCATTCTTTTCAGTTGTCGACTTTTGTCTGCGTCTTTTTTTGGTCGAGTTTCGATTCAGCATTTTGTCCGCGGATTTTGTCTGATCGCTGTTAATGACTTCACGTTTGATAATGTCATTTTTAATGATTTCTTCGACCAATCCATGTTCAATAGAGATTCCCTTGAATAATAACCGGATTCGTTTTCTTATTATTTTAATTACTTCCTCGGATTGAATGATGGCGGCTACAATATGCTTATTAAGTGCCTTACGTTCTTCATGAAATGATGCGATTGCGCTTTTTTTCAATGCTTCTTTGCTGAGAATGTAGAGCTTTTCCAGAAATTTGGCGTCTTTGACATTATCGTTTAAGAAATCAATCGACAGCACCAGTTCCTTCTCGATTGGCTTGCTGAAAACGATTTTATACACCTCCCCGTTGCTTCCGTTGGTGAGAATGGTCCATTCGATGCCGGAATTTGAGGCATATTCTATCGCCTGACGCAAATGACTCTCTTTTAGATCGGAGCCGATTGCCTTACACTCGATCAGATAACGAACATCATTGCCGTCCTTGATGGCCAAATCGCAGTAGATGTTTCTGATTGCGAATTCACTGGTTATCTCAAGATATTTGTCATAACCGAAAATCTCCGCGAGCATGTCGACGATAATGTTTA
>CAZVNK010000363.1:0-3364 GCA_964628115.1 uncultured Ignavibacteriaceae bacterium
AGGCGACGTCCGATTCATACAGGTTGCTGTGAAGCACACCGAGGGTCGGACGCTGAGCCTTGGCCAGCCGGGAGGCATTCCAGTACGGCGCGGTATACATCGAACTGACCGCCAGATTCGCTCCGCCCAGCGCCAGATCACGCGCACCGGCGCCGAATGCGAACGGCGATTCCAGCCCGCCGTCCGGCGTCGCGAATACGATGCCGCCGAACATCAGCAGGACAAACGAATATACGAGTATTCTCTTCATCGTATCACCGCGACCTTTCGCCGGAAACTCTCTTCCCCGCCACCTGCATAATGAGCGGTGATTCGGCAGAAGTACGTGCCGGGGACCACGGTCATTCCGATCTCATTGGCGCCGTTCCAGGTTTCATACTGTGTTTCACCGGCCGGAACGAGCGCACCGATTGCGATTTCTTTTACCGCTTCGCCGGTGATCGTGAACATTTCGATATCCACGGTGGCATCCCGATCGAGAACATAGCTGATCGTGGTGCTTCCATCCCGATTCGGATTAAAGGGATTGGGATAATTGGTAAAGGAACCACCCAGATTTCCCGTCGCCAGCGACAACTCGGATGATGTCAGCGGATATGATCCTCCGCTCAGAGACGGATATATCACTGAAGCGAGATTGTAATCCGTCATGTGAATGAACGTCGAGTCATCAAAAGAAATGACGTAATTGCCCAGTTCCGCCGACGGATTGATATCGCAACGCATCTGCAAGGCAACATCGGTTCCCCCAGTTACCCGATATGCCGTTTCCAATGACAGTTGCACGGAATCCCCGGTCAAAACCGAATCGACCGCGACGATCTCATCGTCGAACAGGAGCGTTATCGCACTGAAAACGTCGGCTGACGACGTGGCGACATAATTCAAACCATCGCGTCGCAATACCCTGCCGTAAACGGCAGAGATGGCGACATCCCCCTCATTGCCCGCAACCGGATAACTGAACTCGAATTCCGCCAGCCCGATCCCGCTTTGACCGGGATACGCGATTTTTGCGGCAGTGGCGGTTTCCTGCAGTGTCGGTCGTCCGGCGGACAGGAAGATCGATGCCGATTCCGTCAGAAACGGAATATCAGTAGTACATTCCGACGGAACGACAAAGCCGGGATGAGCGGTCGTATCGGTGGCATCGCAGAGCACTACGCCATCATATTCCGAAATCATCAGACGAAAATGATCGTACGGTGCGTCGGCCTCGATATCGGCCAACAACGTCAGCGTGAGATCGCCGCCGGGATTTATGAGGTAACCGCCCTCTCCGGGTTCAAACCATGCTTCACCGGGAATCTGTCCGATTTGATCCAGATATATCACGGTATCGCCGAAGGTATGATATCCTATTCGATCAAACAGTCGTCCCGCGTCAAGCGGACTATCCAAACTGTCGACGACGCGAACGCGCAGAAAGCGCAGAAGAATCGCCGAATAGCTTTCATCCCCGGAACAGGACAAAGACAATTCCATCAGCGGCAAACTGTCGCGGCCGCCTCCGATCGACGACGGCAAAAGCGACTGCAGACACAAATCGGGAGGAATCGCCGGCAATTTGATATGGGCATAGCCGGAGTGCATCGGGAACACCGTCGCGGTGGTCAATAAGGTATCGGTCGCCGTAGTCAACAACGATCCTGAGGCAAGGTCACGGACGGTCAGATAGGTACTGTCGGGAATGACAACACCGAATCCCGCGCCCTGCGGATATTCACTGAGAGACACGGCCAGAGTGACGTCGACAATTTCTCCCGGATTAAGCGTAATCGGCGAGCCAAGCGGCATGGTTATCAGATCCGAATCCCCGGAAGTAATTAATTTTTCATTTATGATCAATTGTTGTCGAATCAACGCCATGCTGAAACAGACTTCCGATGCGGATAGCGGAGCATTTAGGGTGTCCACCACCTGCACCGTCAAACCGGTCAACTGAATCTGAGAACTGCCGTCCCCCCCCGGATGGCGCAGGGTCAGGTGCAGTGCGGGGACATAGTCCTGTCCTACATTAACCGTTTCGTTCAACACCGACTCACCGGTCACGACCATCTGTTGCGAGGGATCGTCGATACGACACACTTCGGTTTTTAACGGAAATGAAATACTCGGATCGATATCGACCGCATTGCCGGTGTTCACGTCGGTAAACAGGATGTCCTCCGGCCCCGCCATGAATAAGGCGAAATTGTCGGCGGACGCCAGACTGTCAATGGAAACCAGAAAAGTCAACACGACCTCTTCGCCGGGCGCCACCAGTATCGGATTGTTAAACGGCAGAGACACGGCGGACTGACTAGGGATATCGTCGATGACTACCGGGAGTGTCGCCCCCGCCGCCAGAACGATCTGTGAGAACACCTGATCGGCAGGCAACGGCTGGGCGGACTCATCCTCAACGTGAATGCAAATGCTGTCAAGCTTTAAAGAGGCGGTGGCCAGTGACGTATCGGGATGGGCAAAACGAACCGACATCGGGAAAACGTGTTCCTGCCCCCTGGTCACCGAAGTCGGGATGGAATTGACCAGACTGATGGTGACATCGCCCGGCGGCGCCTGAATGCGTATCGCGTCGGTGGCGATCACCGCCGATGAATCCGACAGGGTCGGGGCAACCGCACATAATTGCCAGGACACCTCGCCGACCGAGTCGGCCCGGTACGTGTACACGAAATCGGCCGATTCCCCGGAATTCAGCGTCAATGGATCATGCAAACCGTTTATCTCGGTAATCAGGCTGTCATTGACGATATCCACGATACAAATATGAACGCTGTCCAGCGCCGAGGTCCAGGTATTGGTGACGGTTACGGTTAAATCAATCTGCTGACCGACCGAATACGTTTCAGACATGGGCAGATGCGATATGCGAAGCAGGGAACTCGATATCGGCATGGTGGCCGACGCCGTAACGGGTGAGTCGATCGGGCCGTCATTGCCTGAAAGAAATTGACAGCCGTCAAGCGGAATTCGACCGCGAAACGCGGTTCCCGACGTTGCGGTCGCTGAAACTTCACCTCGCACAAATAGCGCCGGGGGTATCGCGGCGATTTCGACATTAAGACCGGCGATTTCCCAGACACCGTCAGCATAGGCAAAATCACCCAGCGACAGATCGGTCTCCTGCCAGATCGCGTCGGCATCGGCGTCCTGCCACAGGGTCAATTTCGCAATATCGGACGTATCGGCACTCCCCGAATTGACAATACGCAAGACTTGCAGAGTATCGGTCAGATTGCCGTTCACCGGTGGATAAAACGCAAGCAGTTCGGCGGTATCTCCCGGCGACAGGGTTCTTGACGATAACGCGATTTCGTCGTACTGCGCATAAACCGAACCGTCGGCGACAAGATATCCA
>CAZVNK010000364.1:0-3364 GCA_964628115.1 uncultured Ignavibacteriaceae bacterium
CTGTTGCCGAAAAAACCGCACAGTACGACTGTCGATTGATTTACCCCACCCATGACCCGGTTATCATGGCAGTTGCGCAGGAAGTCGTAAAAGAGGGCTATGCCAGGGCCGGACATCTCGACCGCTATCGCGCCGACGACATTTTTTATATATCATCTTCACAATTCGGGTATGCCGCCGCGGTCGACGGTTTTATCAGCCGCAGCAAACCGGCCTCGGTCTTTTTGCTGGGGACTTTCGAGGCCGAATCGCTGATACTGGCCGAAACCGCAAATTCCATCGGCGCGATGCAGATCGCCGGGACCGATTCGACCATACAGCTGGCCTTTTTTATCGTCGCCTGCGATTACACCCTGATCGGAGAGGAACTGTTCGCGGCATCGGGTTATCTGTCACAAAACAGTATGATTCTCTCCTCGGTCAAGGCTCAGGATATTTTGAAAATATTGATCGGGCTTTTTATCGTGATCGCCGTTGTCTGGGCGACCATCGATCCCGCGTCGACCTGGTGGAGTTATTAAATGCAACAGCGTCTGCCGATAATTGTCTGTTTTGTCGCCGGGGTTCTGATGTTTTTGCAGTACTTCTCGCCGCACCCGGTAGCGCGGACGGTATTCGTAACGATCAATGACTATTGGCAAATCATTTTCGCATTTACACTGCTGGTCGGAATCGCCGCTTTTGTCAAAAGCAATCTCAAACAGATTAGCCGGGGCAAGGACACGCCGTATCGCCTGATCGGTCTGGCCGGATTGGCACTCATGCCGATTCTGGCGTTGATCGGCGGAATTAAAATCGACTCGCCGTTTCAATGGGCGTTTGAAAACATGCTCGCCCCGATGCAGGCGACCGTTTTTTCACTGCTGGCGTTTTTTGTCGCGTCGGCATCGTTTCGCGGATTTCGCGCCCGTAATGCCCAGGCGGTGATCCTTCTGGCGGCGGCCCTGGTTGTTCTGATCGGACGTGTCCCGATAACCGAAATGCTCTCCGATACCTTCCCGAAAATTACTTTCTGGGTGCAAAACTATCCGTCCATGGCGGCGCGGCGCGGCATTCTGATCGGTATCGGCCTCGGTTCAATGACCACCGCCCTGCGCGTAATTCTTGGAATCGAACGAACCTATTTGAGGGGTGAATAGCGATGAACCGATTGAAAACGCGCTGGCTTATTTTCGGAGGACTGTTTCTGGTTGTCACGCTGTCCTATCTGATGAATATCCGTTTTCAATCAATCGCATCGCCGGAAATTCAAAAAAGTTACGACTACATCGACAGCCTGCCGGAAGGTTCGGTGATTATGATTTCATTCGATCATGAGGCCTCATCGCTTCCGGAGATTCAGCCGCTGGCGCTGGTGGTCCTGCGGCATGTATTCAAAAACGACCTGAAAATTATCGGCGTATCGCTTTTTGCCGAGGGAACCGCCATCGGATATCGCCTGCTTTCCCAAACCGCCCGCGAATACAACAAAACATACGGCGACGATTATGTCTTTCTCGGTTTCAAACCGCAACAAATATCGGCCATTCTCGGCATGGGGGAATCCATCGTGCACGTCTTTCCCGAGGATTATCTCGGCACGCCGACCGACGAAATCCCCGTCATGCAAAACATAGTCAACTATGATCAAATCGAGATGGTGATATCGATTGCCGACGGCGCATTGGCGGTGCACTGGATCGAATACGTCGGCGGGCAGTACGATCAGAAAATCATGACGGCGCTGACCGCCGCGATGATAACGACGTACGATCCTTATCTGTCATCCGGGCAGTTGTATTCCGTGATCGGCGGGTTGAAAGGCGCGGCGGAATACGAAAACCTGCTGGGACAGCCGGGGGGAGGCAATCGCGGGATGCTGGCGCAGACCTCGGCGCATGTGTATGTGATTGTGCTGATCGTAATCGGCAATATCTTGTATTTCAGAGGACGAAAGAACGGGAAGAAATAGAAATGGATATCGGATTGATCATAGCGGGTGTGCTGACCCTGGCGATATATACATTTTTATACAAGGACAATCCTGTCTACAAGGCGGCGGAATCGCTGTTGATCGGGCTTTCCATCGGATATGCTCTGGTCATATACTGGCAGACCACGCTGGTGGACCGGCTGTTCACGCCGTTGTTTTCCCACGGTGAATTGACCATGATTATCCCGCTGGTGCTGGGCCTGCTCATGTTCACCCGTTTCTCGAATCATATGTCATGGCTGTCACGGATTCCGATTGCGCTGATGATCGGCGCCGGCGCGGGAGTCGCGATTCCCGCCATGCTGTATGCCCGCACCCTCAAGCAAATGTCGGCCTCGGTCATGCCGTTGATCGACAATGGTGGTTTTAATTTCGAGGCCCTGGTAGTGATTGTCGGCCTGCTTTCGACCCTGGCGTATTTTTATTTCAGCAGAGAACACAAGGGGGCGATGGGAATCGCCGCGAAAGTCGGAACGTATTTCCTCATGATCTTTTTCGGCGCGACATTCGGCTACACGGTGATGTCGCGAATGTCGACTTTTATCGGGCGCATCGACTTCCTACTGACCGATTTCCTGCGAATTCTGGCATGATCTGTCCCAAATGCAAAATCCAGATGAAAGAAATCAAGCGCTCATTTCATAAACAGCGCAAATGGGTTTGCCCGAAATGCGGAAAAGTCCGCTTCCAGAAAGAAAAACCGGCCAAATAGGCAACGCACACATAACACTGTCGTAAAGACATTATATCATGAACATTAAAATCGGCACGTCCGGATACAGTTTCGATGATTGGAAAGGGCCGTTCTATCCGCCCGACGTGAAAAAAGGGAAGATGTTCGATCATTATGTCAAACATTTTCAGGCGGTGGAGATCAATTCGACATACTATCGTATCCCGCACCCGGCGGTGATGGCCAATATCGAGAAGAAATCACCGGACGGCTATGAGTTTATCGTCAAAGTCCCCCAGCAAATGACTCATCAGCGTCGCGATCTCGATTCCATGCTGACGCCGTACACCGATTGCCTGAAACCGATGATCGACGCCGGAAAGCTGAAGGGCCTGCTGGCGCAATTTCCATATTCCTTTAAGTATTCGAGCGGAAATCTCGATTATGTGCGCACCTGTGCGGAAATGCTTCGCCCGCATCCGTTGTTTGTTGAATTCCGGCATAGCAGTTGGGTGAATCGCACCATGTACGACGCCTTTCGCGACGCCGGTATCGGGTACGTGGCGGTCGATGAGCCTTCCCTTCCGGGACTTCTGAATCCCGACTTGTTCAATACCATCGACACCGCATATTTGCGTCTGCACGGTCGCAACGCCGAACAATGGTGGAAAGGTGGCCCCCTGCGTTACGACTATGATTATTCGCCCGAACAATTGCAG
>CAZVNK010000365.1:0-2288 GCA_964628115.1 uncultured Ignavibacteriaceae bacterium
CTTGTTGTAATGTTCGGCCACCTCGTTGAGCATGGATTCCAGCGTTCCGCTTTCCAGACCGACCTGAATCATTTGAAGCGCCATGTCGGGGAAAAAACGGAAGCGGTTGAGCAGATGTTTGAGTTCGCGTCCTTCGCGGAACGAATCCGTCAGCAATTTGATTTCGGATGAGAGACGGCTGTTGCGAATTACCTCCGCCAGCAGTTCCAAAGAGCGAACCACGGGGGTGCCGCTCATGATCAGGATCTGGAACATGTAGGAAAAACGGGCGACATTGCCCTTGATCAGCAAGTCACCGAAAATGGGGATTTTGAGAAACAGTTCATCGAAATACAGACGGCCGTTGGACGTGCTGTAGATTTTTCTCAGGATAAACGCGGCGGATATGACGATCGCTCCGACGATCATCCAGTATTGCGTGACCATTTGATTCATCCAGATCATCAATCGAGTGGGAGTCGGCAGATCAGCTCCCATACCGCCGTAAAAGCTGACGAAGCGCGGAATGACGAAGGTTACCAGCACGACAAAGGCCAGGGCGATGGCGGCGCTGACGACGATAGGGTAGCGAATCGATGATTTTATCTGGCGGTTGAGTTGCAGGTCTTTCTCGAGCATGACGCCCAACGAGTCGAGGATCAGGTCGAGACTGCCGGAGGCCTCGCCGGCGGCGATGGAAGCGGTGTAAATACCGGGGAAGAAGCCGGGAAACTGAGCCATGGCTTCGGCGAGTGATTTGCCGGATTCCACGCTGTCGCGAATGGTGTCGATAATCTCGTTGAAACGGCCGTTTTCCGGCCCGATGCGAATAATAGCCAGCGAGCGAAGAATCGGAATACCGGCGCGATACAAAGTCGCCAGATTGCGGGTGAAGATGATAAGGTTTTCGGTGCGTTTGGCCTTGAGAAAACCGAACAAACCGGCGCGCAGGGAATGGCGTTCCGGTTTGATATCACTGGGAAGCAAATCCTGTTCGGCCAAAATGGCCACGACCCGTTCCGGACTTTCGGCCTTGATGGTTCCCCGACGCACGTCGCCGTCGCGAGTGCGGGCCGTGTATGTGAACGTGTCAGGCACTGACTGATACTCTTTCGGTTCCGGCGGAGATCGTATCGCGCTCACGGATGGAGATACACCGCAGAAGTTCTTCCAGCGACAACTGCCCCGCCCTCACTTTATCCAAACCGGTGTGAAAGAGCGGACGATATCCCTTTTGGACGGCGTGATTGCGCATTTGAACTTCCGATGCGCCGTTAATGATCATCTCGGTCATGGAATCGTCGATCTGGATCAGTTCGTAAATTCCGGACTGTCCCAGAAAGCCGGTGCGGCGGCATTGGGAACATCCGACACTGCGTTTGAACGTGATGGATTCTTCGGTTGTGTTTAGATTGGCCAGTCGCAGTTCATATTCGGGCGGTTGATAAGTTTCGGTGCAGTGCGGGCAGTTGGTGCGGACGAGTCGTTGGGCCAGCACGCCTTTCAGTGCGGAGGCCACCAGGTATTTTTCGATACCCATATCGACCAGACGGTTGACACCGGTAGGAGCGTCGTTGGTGTGCATGGTGGAGAAGACCAAATGTCCGGTCAACGCCGAGCGAACCGCCATCGCGGCGGTTTCGGTATCGCGGATTTCACCGATCATGATGATGTCGGGATTTTGGCGAAGAATCGAACGCAGGGAAGAGGCAAAAGTCAGTCCCGCTTTTTCATTGGCCTGTACTTGATTGATCAGCGGCAGGGAATACTCGACCGGGTCTTCCACGGTGATGATGTTTTTCTCGATGGAGTTGATTTCCTGCAGGACCGAATACAGGGTGGTGGTTTTGCCGCTGGAGGTCGGGCCGGTGATCAGGATCAGGCCTTCTTTCAGCGGGATCAATTCCCGCCACTTTTCAAGCAGCGTCTTGTCGAAACCCAGTCGCTCCAGTCCGATGTTCAAGACCCGTCGGTCCAGAATTCTGATGACGACCTTTTCCCCGTGAATCGTGGGGAGCGTCGAAATACGCAGGTCGATATCCTGCCCGTCGACGGTAACCAGCATGCGCCCGTCCTGCGGCAGACGTTTTTCCGAAACGTCCATATTGGCGGCGACTTTGATACGCGATACAATTTCCGCCTGAAGATTTTTGGGCGGAGAGGCTTCTTCGCGCATCACGCCGTTGATACGATAGCGGACGCGCAGTTGTTTTTCATCCGGTTCGACATGCATATCCGAGGCTTTGTCCTTGACCGCCTGATTGAACCAGATGCAAGAAGATCGTGGAGATTGACTACGAGGACGGCGG
>CAZVNK010000365.1:2298-2994 GCA_964628115.1 uncultured Ignavibacteriaceae bacterium
ATCAGCAAGTTGACCAGTTTTACGACTGGCGTGTCTTGTTCGCTTCCCAGCGCCTGTTCCGCGACGGCGGCGTCCTCGCGGGCGCGGTCTTCGTGATAGGTTCCGATGACGCCTTGAAGCGAATCGGCGACGGAATAGTACTGATCGATGGCGGCCATAATATCGCCTTCGGGGCCGACAACGCGTTTGATATCACATCGGGTGAGATATTTCAATTCCTCGATGGCGATAATATTCAGCGGGTCGGCCATGGCGATGGTAAGGGTGTTTGCTATTTTGAACACCGGAATCAGCGCATAGCGGCGCGCCACCTCGACCGGAACCATGGCGATGACATGGGGATCGATAACCAGTGTGTTCAGGGCGATTTTGGGGATATTCAGCCGTTCGGAGAGCGTGTCAAGGAGTTGATCCTGTGTGATCAGTCCCTTTTCAACCAGGATATTGCCGACCTTGGAACCGGTTTTTTTCTGGTCTTTGAGAGCGTCCTGCAATTCGGCCTGAGTGATCAGGTCCTTTTCGATGAGAATGTCGCCTATTTTCTTTCGAGCCATACCATTACATACATTTAAGGGTTCTCCCTGATAATCGGTCATTTGCGGCGTTCTCTTTACTTTCGTCAGAATGCCGACAATGTTAATGGTTGCTTTTGTATTCGGTGTCCGATACCTTTGCAATTAAATGCAATGGGATAAA
>CAZVNK010000365.1:3032-3361 GCA_964628115.1 uncultured Ignavibacteriaceae bacterium
CAACACAGGTTTTGAAACAGGCGTGTCCGGCATCCGATATTGGCGGAATATGATAAAACAGATTATTTGGATCGTTGTTTCAGTATTATGTGTCGCGCCGTCCTTTGCCGGCGAGGCGGATTCCCCGACGGGCAACGTTATCATAGATTCGGTCGTTATCGACAATCGCAATATTTATGATCTCGACGATCCTCAGTATGGCCACTGGATTTTCAAGCTGGCCAATGCCGTCAATCTCAAGACCAAGAAATGGGTTATTCGTCGGGAATTGTTGATCGAAAAAGGGGACGTCTATTCCGAGGTGCTGGCGGAGGAAACCGCGCACAATT
>CAZVNK010000366.1:0-1337 GCA_964628115.1 uncultured Ignavibacteriaceae bacterium
AGTAGTTATATCGTCAGTAAGTTGAATACTTGTTGATGTGCCGGATGCTCCTGTACATTTGCAACTCCCTGAAAAACGATCCGTCCACCTCCGATATTCCCGTGGTGTTTCTGACCGGCAAGGATCGCAGTGATGATCAGGGGCGGTCATTCCAGGCGGGCGGCGACATGTTTATCAAAAAGCCGTTTTCCTGCGAGCGTCTTTTGGAAATCGTCAATATTATTCTGATGTCGACCGGGCGGCATTAGGTATTTTTTTTGTTGTATATTTTGTGCGGCGCACTATATTTTACGTATAACTATCAGAAGCGCAAACGATGAAGATTATCAAACGATATAAAAATCGGCGATTGTATGATACCGACCTGAAGCGGTATATTACCCATGCCGAATTGAGAGAAACGATCAACGACGACGTGCCGTTTACGGTGGTCGATTCCCGGACCGGGAGAGATATCACGATTCCGGTTCTGGGACAGGTGCTGGTGGGGGAGATCAAGAACTGGCAGGATATCAGGGATTCACGAGAAGTATTATTGCACGTTATAAACCGAGGAGGTCAAAAGTCTATGACCATTTTACGCAACACCTATCTGGCGTCGGTGGGCATTTACAATGTCACCAAGAAAAAGGCGGAGGAGATTATCGACTCGCTCATCAAGGCGGGCGAGATTTCCAAAACCGACCGCAAGGACGCCGTCATGGAATTGTTGGACCGCGCCGAGAAGTCAACGTCGAGTTTCAAGGACAAAGTCCTCAAAGAAACCGGTTCGATTCAGAAAGAGGTCACCCGGGTGATCGAGAAAGTCAAACCGGCCAACAAGAAAGACATCGAGGAATTGCACAAGAAAATCGACAAGCTGACCAAGGCGCTGGAGAAACTCTCCAAGGAATAAGTCTTTCATTTCGGGGCGGCGAATCCCGCGCCGCCCCGCCGTATTTCACCATATTCTCGATTCAACTCATTGCTCATAATCCCGGTCGTTTCCGGCATTTCGTAAAACCGCTTGAAAATTCGCGTATTCTCATTAGATTAGGACGATGAAACGGCTTAATCTATTGGGGAACACCGTCTCCGATTTTGAACATATCATGCGATCGTTCGGTGAGAAACCGTATCGCGGTCGCCAGGTTTTCAAATGGCTGTATCAGGATATGCAATCCGATTTCAGCCTGATGAGTAATCTCTCGCAAAAACTTCGCCGGCGACTCGATGAACAGTATGAGTTCGTCGGTTTACGGCCGGAGCGATGCGCGGTGTCGTCAGACGGCACGGAGAAATTCCTGTTTCGACTGGACGACGGCGCTTTGATCGAGACGGTGCTGATTCCCGAAGGC
>CAZVNK010000366.1:1389-3355 GCA_964628115.1 uncultured Ignavibacteriaceae bacterium
GGGATGCGCGTTTTGCGCCACGGGTAAAATGGGATTCACACGCAATTTGACGGCGGGCGAGATTGTCGGCCAACTATTGTATCTTCGTTCTCGCGACGGCGAAGAGGCGTTTCAAAATATCGTGTTCATGGGAATGGGCGAGCCGTTATTGAACTATGATGAAATGGTTCGCGCGGTGGAGATCATATCATCGGAAATCGGATTGTCGGTGTCGGCCAAAAAGATCACGGTTTCCACGGTCGGTATTGTCCCCGGAATATACCGGCTGGCGGATTCGGGTTTGAAAGTCAATCTGGCGATTTCACTGCACGCCGCCGACGAGGAAAAACGAAAAAAGATCATTCCCATCGCCAAAAAATATGGTATAAAGGAATTAACCGAGGCGGTGCGGTATTTTGCCAAAAAGCGACGAAAACGGGTGACGTTCGAATACGTGTTGATGGGCGGATTCAACGACAGTCGGGAGGACGCGCTGGAGCTGGCGCGGATGATCACGGGCATACCGTGCAAGATAAATCTCATCGCCTATAACCCGGTGCCGGGATTGCCTCATCGACGGCCGACCGATGACGAAGTCGACCGATTCGCGCAGTGGCTGTACCCGCGCGCGCCGGCGGTGACGGTTCGCAAGAGCCGGGGAATGGATATCGAGGCCGCCTGCGGCCAACTGGCTGGAAAATATGTATGAACGTATAGAGGAGAAATCGGGCATGAACAGGAAAGTGTTGTACTGGTTGAGTTGCCTTTTGATTCTGGCAGGTGGAGTATGTGCCGTCGAGACGGATTTCGAGGTCGGCAAGATTACGCTTTCGGGGGAGGACTGGGGGATGCAAAAGGCGACCTTTACCCTGAAAAACGTCAGTCTCGAAATGAAAACCGTGATTGCAAAAGCGGAAACGTCATTCGACGATTTCTATCTCAAGCCGATCCGTGAAACGCGATCAATCGTTTACCTGGAACCGGAGCAGTCCGCCGACGTCGCGGTTCCGGTGAATATCCCGGGGAATTACGGAACCTGCACGATTAAGTTGAAAATATACGACGTGGTCGATACGCTGGATGCCTTGATGGACTCGCAGATGTTTCACACCAGGACGTTTTCGATAACGTATCCCGTGCCCGCTGAACTCAAAAAGGCCGTGGGGGAGTCGATATCGGTTCCGCCGTTCGTTGACCGTAACGATTACTACGATCATTATTTCGGCCGGGCGATGACCTATTTGCTTTCTCGTGGGAAAAACGTCGATGAAATCGCCGCATTGACCGGGACCACCGTCGATTATGTCAACGCCGAGATCGCCGATTTTGTCGATTACGGATACCTGGAAAAAACGCCGGACGGGTATCGGCCCAAGATGATGGTGATCGATGATAAACAGGTGAAAAGCCTTCGCGCCGCCATCGACGGCACGGTGAAAAGTCTGGTGGATGTCGTAACGACCAACATTCCGGGGTATGACAGCACGGTTTCAGCGCTGGTCGCGGAAGGCAAACTGACCAGTGACCCCGACAACATAATGGATGCCGGCTCGGTACTCCATCACAAATATCCGGTCGTACTGGGACTACTGCTGTGGGATATACTCGGCAAGGAATTTATCAATGACGGGATACCGTTCAATATCTTCGAAGGGTCCGATCCCTGCAATGCCGAGATGGGAGATTTCATGTATCTGCTCAGCGGCGGCGCGGATGACGTCGGAACCGGTTTCTATTACTATCTGCACACGAAAAAGGCGGAGCGGTTCCATTGCGGAATAAGCTCCATGCCGATTATATGCGATGCGCGCTTTCGGGAATTGCGGAAGGCCGGCAAGTATATCAACTGGTCGTTCAGCCGCCGGAAACCGTCGGTTTTCCACAGCTATACCGAGGACAAAGTGCGAGTGCCGCTTTCACTGCTGATGGACGGGACTTTTCCGCATATCGAGGGATTGCGGCAGGCGGTCGATGATCTCGCGAAGGT
>CAZVNK010000367.1:0-3352 GCA_964628115.1 uncultured Ignavibacteriaceae bacterium
GCCTCGATCTCAAGTTTACCGGATTTCTGCATCTCATCAATGGAGCGAAGTTCAGACAAAGCTCATAATCGACCCATATACGCGGGTCACCCTTCTCGACAAACCGCTCGATCGAGGAATAATTCATATCGGGAATCACGGCGCGACCATCTGCGGCGAGGTCATAATTGCCGAACAAGTCGATATATCCATTGTCCCGAACCAGTTCCTCGGACACGGATAATTCCACTGCGATATATCCGTCACGGTCCACCAACTGATTGAACGTTTCGGGATCGATCGTTACGAATGACCAGAACCGCATTCGTTAACGGTCGATTCCACGAAGTTTTTCAAACACCGGATAGGTCATTTTTTTATAGTAGAAATATGTCAACGGCGGTTGACCGGCCTGCATCGTCATCTTCCGATCACCCACGGTGATATCAAATACATTTTTTCGTTCCGGTGCGGCTATCAGGTCGATACCGATTCGCAACAGTTCGTTGGTCTGCAGACGAAAATCATGCGGCAGGTAAATTCTTACCCCCGCCTTTTGTTCCGGGTGTTCCAGACGGCATGTCCATTCCGCCCAACTATCGGCTGTTCCTCCGGCGATCATGACCACGATAAGCAGTATCAGAGTCGGAACGGCAAAAATACGAATCGAGGCAATTTTCGCACCCGCCTTCCAGGCCAGCCATCCGAACAATAAAAACAGACCGATTATCATCACCGCCTTGAATATCAGCACGATGACCACCCCCGCACTACCACCCAACAATCGCGCGCCGATCGCACTCGGAAAACAAAACACGAATAGCAGTGCGATCACGATCCCCGACACCGCCGGAATATTTTTTGCCCGGTCAAACGACAATTTCAGCCGCCTTACGAATTCATAACTCATTGCCATCGCTCCGGCAGATGCGATCATCAAAACCGGCATGGCATTGAGATTGTACCGCGCCAATGAGTGGAACACCATGTGCACCAGCGTATAGTACAAAGGAATCAGCAACAGGTACACCGGGCCGGCACGGGGATGACGTATAAACAGAAACGCCCCGAACAAACCGAACAACACCAGAACAACGTGTATGACACGCGCCACATCGGGACCTTGGATAAACGACTGCGCGAAATCGTTGTATGGTTGCGACCAGAGTCGGATGCATTTCTTGACCAGTAGATGCGCATATCCCAGTGGATTTTCGGCAATCGTGTCTCCGATCGAATACAGCCAGAAATCCGGCGCGGCGTAATCGAGATCGTACCCTTCGTACTGCATCGACGAACTCGAACGAAGATTGGCCTCTGAGTAATCAGGATCACGCACCGTCAATTCACCGAAATACGCCGTTGCGATCAGCACCCAGGGCATGACCACCACCAGATACGGCAACACCGCCCGCAGTGTCATCAACGCGCCGGTTTTCAGATCACCGCGCATATCATATAAAAAACCCGCCAGAAACGGCACGCACAGCAACGTCGCGGTGGGACGGGTCAGCACCAGCAGGCCGAGAAACAATCCGGTCAGATAAATTCGTCGCGATTTATGATCGTCGTACCAGGCGGTTAGATTATACACTGCCGCCAGAATCAGCAGGATGGTTATTTGATCGGGCGACACCATTCCGCATAAAAGCGTAAAGGGAAGATACAGAATATACGACACCCCCGCCATCACCGCCGCCTTGCTCCCGAACAGCCGCAAGGCTATCAGCATCACCAACAGGGCGCACAGTCCGTCGATAAAGCAATTCGACACCCGTACCGCGACGAAATCACTGCCGATATCCTGAAGAAACACCAATGCCAACCATATCGGATACACCGGCCCCGACAAAAACAGATAGTCCTGCGCCTCGGCCAGCGTCGGCACGGCATAGTACAACCACTCGATCTTCTCGCCTTTGATAGCGTTGTTCATGGAATTGAGAAACAGATTGCGGCTGATCACCGAATCGGCAGAGGACAGCGTTTCAGGATGTCCGAACTCCCCGCCCTCGGAAACGGTGTGGATCAGGCCGACCGCCGAAGATGAATAGATACGCGCGTCCCACATCACCGGGATCGGCACGACGGTAAACACGAACATCAGCCGCATGACAACGCATACGACCGCGAGTATCAGCGGAATTCGTCTGAATGTTTCCGACGTGGCCATGACGCTTGTTTTTTAACCGGTCTTGCCGGTGGAGGCATAATACCAGGCGACCGTCCGGCGCAATCCTTCCCGAAGCGTGATCCGGGGTTGCCAGCGCAGGCGGGTTCGAATCCGTTCGATATTGAGCACCCGGCGGCGAATATTGTCGATATCGCGACGGTCGATATGTTCGCAGTCAACCTGCCGCCCCATGTGATCGGCCAGGGTATTCACGATATCGAGGATAGTGGTCTCGGTGCCGGTTCCGATATTGAACACCATCCCCTCCGAACGCGGCGACAACAGCGCCGATAACGTGGCCTCGACCGCGTCGTCGACATACGTGAAATCTCTTGTCTGATGTCCGTCGCCGTGAATCTGCGGCTTCTCGCCGCGATCGATGGACTGGATAAATTTGGAAATCACCCCGCAGTACGGATTGGCGGGATTTTGTTTTGGTCCGTAAATGTTCGAATACCTCACCACCGTCGCCGGAACGAAAAACGTCTCGTAAAACGAATAGCAGTAATTCTCCCCCGCCAGCTTGGACACCGAATACGGGGAAAACGTCAGCGGCGTTTCATCCTCGGTAATCGGAAGAATACGCGGGTTGCCGTAAACGGATGCCGACGACGTGTACACGATACGGGTCGGTTTGGTTTCGCGCGCCGCCATCAGTACGTTCAGGGTTCCGCCGATATTGGAGCGATAGTCCTCCATCGGATTCTTGGTCGAAATGATAATATTCCGCGCCGCCAGATGCGCGACATAGTCGCACCGGGCCATGGTGTTGCGCACCAGATCGTAATCGGTGACCGATCCCTCGACGAATTCGTACGGGATATCGGCGTCGATATTATCGCGGCTTCCCGTGAACAAATCATCGAGCACGATCACCGTTCCACCCGTCCGAACGATACGCGCCACCAGATTCGATCCGACAAATCCTGCGCCCCCGGTTACCAGAACCGTTTTACCGGTAAAATCGATCGTTATCATATTATTTCCTCAGTCTCAAAGCCAGGTAAACCATCGGCTTGGCCAGCCGCCACCAGTCCCGAAACGGTCGCATCTTGGTGTACGATTTGGGATCCTGATGATAATAAATCGTAATCGGCACTTCTTTCAGCCGTATTCGCTTGTTCTTTATCGCCTTGTATAATATATATGGCTCCAGCTCATACCTGTCAAGCCAGTCCTGATCGAGATCGATACCGTGCT
>CAZVNK010000368.1:0-3350 GCA_964628115.1 uncultured Ignavibacteriaceae bacterium
ATTCCATTATATGGCTTGACAACAGCTCCTTTCGCGGTGAAGACTGGCGACGTGATTTCCCAAATCGATTCCAGCTGAGAATCGGTGATTTACCGGAAAGAGTTAGGGTGTTCAATGAGATTCTGGGCCCGTGTATCGGCAATGATGTGTACGTCGTGATACAATGTCCCGACTGGTTGAGTTATGTCGATGTTATGCAATTGCAAACGCGACTCAAGGAGGTGGCAGACGAAAGCATGAACGGAAGAAATCTGCAATACGCATTGTTGCCCGGTTCGGTGGATGATTTGCGAGTATCGCATATCGAGTATGATAGAAACGGCGACGTACTCGTCAGGTTTCCTTCGGCCGGAGATTAGGGCATGAAACCCGAGACCACGCGCTGGATGTTGATCATTTTGGCTATAATAACGGTTTGTGTTTTACTGTATGTGTTTTACGGGCCCGAACAACAGAGGCGTGTTCCGGTGAGTAGATTTCAGGGATGTCCGATCAATATCGCGGCGCCGTCGCACCCCAGGCCGGGGATGAAGGGCGTGCGATTAACCAGAGGTGAAGATTTGGTGTTTCAGATTGATTACAATTACTCGAATCAAATGCGGCATCTGAACTGGAATTCTTTTATTGACTATGCCAATGCGCACGTTGAAATAATCGCCACGATCGACACGACGGGGATGCTTAGGGATATTGTTCGTCATGATATCGGGTACGGAGCGGCGGCGGACACCGTCTTGGCCGCGTTAAGGACGTGGAGGTTTACCCCGTACATGAGCGGTACGGTGACGTTCGTATTCAACGCCTCATCGGGAATGGTTGTCGATACTCGAGAACTGCACGTGAACAGCCGTTTCTCGAATTGTGACATCGTAAACGGCAGATTACTCCGCGTAAGGAATGCCAGTGGCGTAAACGTGGATTACTACTAAAAATGTTAACGGGATGCCATACATGTCAAGGATTACATACAAGATGAAACGCGTTGTCATTGTATTATTGCCGCTGTTTATCGTGATCGCGCTGGCGAACTCCATTGCGCAAGACTATTCCGCAATCCGGCTTCTGCTTGAGGGCAAGAAGTCCTACGAAGATGCCAAGACCAGCCAAGATACCGTTTATCTGAATACCGCCTGTGATCAGTATCAGGAGTTCTACTCGTTGCGAGATTCCAATCCGGCATTGGCGGTAACCCTGGAAAAGTATTTCCCGGTGGCCACCTATGATCTTGGATGGTGTTTTTATCGACTTGCCGAATTAAGTGCCAACCCGGCATACTATGATTCGGCTCGGACATGGTTTGACATTTCTTTCCGTGACATCAATAGAGAATATGACAATTATCGGCGGTATATGCAGGCCGACGCCGCTTTACGATCCGTGTATCTGACGATGTATGACGAGGCAGCAAGTGACAACCTCTCCGGCGACAGAGTGAACGACTTGATGACGGAACTGACTGAAGCCGGACAGTCATTGACCCAATTGCAAAACGACACCAGTCTGACCGAAGCGTTGCGATTGGCCTAGGTCATTCGCGGCGTTGATTCCGATTATGAAAAAGCCGAACTACTTATAAGCCTGAGCAAGAGCGGAACTCGCCGGTGATACGGCTCGGGCTCGTCAGTTGTGGGATGAAATGGATTACCGGAGGCCGTTACCCTTGGTTACATCGGCGATTCCCGCCGTCTTTCGCAAGGTCGTAGATTATTGTCAAACCATGGTGCTTTTCCGGCGCTATCTGCACACACCGGTGGATTCGAATCGCCTGAATTTCCTTAACAACCTGTCATTGTTGAATAACGACTCACTATGCTGTCTGGCGCATTTGGAATTCATAGAGAAACAATATGATAAAGCATTACAACATTACAGGTCGACCGGCATGGTCGAAAGCCTCTATTGGATGGCGTATACCAATCTTATTTTTGGCGCGAACGGTAAGGATAGCCTGCGATTCAGTCGCAGAGATTTTGCGAAATTTGTGGATAGTGCGGCGGGTGACACGATGATGATCGCACGCCTGAGGCCGTTGGTTCGCGAAGCCGATAAAAAACGACGAATTCTCGATATTGCATTGGGTGACAGTATCCCCGGCGAATTTTACGATGAAATCGACCGACCGACAATTCGTTTTCTGATGCAGATCGGCGCCGCGACCCAAGGTGATCAAAAAACGCGGTGTCTCGAAATGGTTAAAAAAGCCTTGCTGAAGATCGACTGGTTGAGTGAGAACGAACGAACCTTTTACCTTGGAATCGTTAAAACCATGAGTGCTGATGCCGAACAGATACCCGAAAACAGACCTGACATTTTTCGTGAGGCCGCGAAAATGCTACGCACGGTTCATGGGGAATTCGAAGCGGAGGCGAAGTATGTCAGGGCAAGATGTCTCGTTCATGCTTATGATCTTGACGAAGCCGAACATCTGCTCAAAGAACTTGTGAGGGATTACGGAAGCGTTAGGGCTTTGTACTATCTGGCCGAATGCTACCGTTCACAAGACGGCAAAAACGAATTGGGATGTGCAATCAGTAGTCGAATCGCCAACGCACTCAGGGCAGGCCATATTCCGACTGATTATCAATATGTAATGGCGAACGTGGAATCGAACGTCAGGGGATGCAGTTCTTTCGTGTATGAGAATATTACACCGGATATTCCGGGAATCGATAATCTGCACATTCCGGAAAGCCTGTCTGTTATTGAATATAGCGTTGACGGTGAAACGGTCAAGGATCTCATCAAGTACGAAACCCTGAGAGAGGGCAAGTATATCAGTCAGGCGTTTCATGACGAAGTGTTTTCTCAGATTGTGGAGAACGGAACTTCCAGAAGATACCTGCCGTCCAATATTTGTTACGATATTGATTCTGTCGGTTACGGAGCAATTCGTATTTTCGATACGCTGTTAGATACCATTCCCGACACTATGCCGATCGATGACACCTGGGATGTGAAACTGATGTTAATCGGAATCAAGGACAATAATGTTGAGGTTATAGACAGTTGTAATGTTTTCGATGAAAAGACGAACAGACAATTACATTATGTTAATGGATACTACATGGCCGACAGCATCAAATTCGGTGATACGCTTCATTTATGCGTCAAACACCCGGACTATTATCCTTACTGGAAATCCCTGTCTTATGGTGTCGGGACGTTAATCGATACGTTCGCGCTGACGGAGAAATATGAAAATGCATCCGTTGATTATCATAGCGCCGAAGAAAAGAGAAAGCTGATTTTGAAACGCTTGGATAAAATAATCAGTAAAACTGTTGATGAAAGAGAAAAGAATCTTAATAGTATGACGGATGATTTTCTAAAATGGTCAGTGGGTTTATCCC
>CAZVNK010000369.1:0-3335 GCA_964628115.1 uncultured Ignavibacteriaceae bacterium
GGATTGATTGTGGCACGATAATTGTTATTCATTAGGGGAAAATCGACCGTATGCAGGGAAGAATGGTCGGTTTCGCGTGTAGAATATACAGACACGCCAAGAGGAAAGGAAGGCAAGATGTCCGCTCGTCCGCAAAAGATTATCAATATGTTGACTGCTACTATGGTACTGGTGGTCGGCATCTATGTCGTGATCTTTCTGCCTTTGCCGATGTCGCCGTTGGCGCGAATAATCATCGGCGTATTGATCCTCGTCTACTTCCTCTGGCGGGTAAGATTTTTCATTCGGCATTACGGTTCGGCAAAGAGTGAAACCGATGCGCGTCAGTGAGGAAGGCACAAAATCGCTTGACAAATATGGCATTTACCCTATTATAGTAGATTATTTTTTTTGAGGTAGAATGAGGTGGTGAAATTGAGAGTTTTCAGTCAAATATCGTTGTCGAAATGGTTCGTCCCGGCGCTGATGCTGGCGATTTTAATTCCGGCGATCGTTCTTTCGCAGGAAATCAAACAGGAAGTTGTCGATGCTTTGACGGCGGGTGATACCGCCACGGCGATCGGTCTGCTCGAGAAGGAAATCGAGTACGATCCCAGCTATGAATACAATTATTACGTGCTGGGGCAGATCATGATCGAACGGAAGCATTTCGTCGAAGCGGAAAAGCAGTTGGAACTGGCGCTGAAGAAGAAAAGCAAATTTTACCCCGGCATGTATTTGTTGGGGAAAGTGCAGTTGAAACTGGGCAAAGTCGACGCGGCCGAGGAATCGTTCAGCACCGGTTTGAAGAAGGCCAAGGACATGCAGGCGGAGTTTCACAACGGCATGGCGCTGGTCTATCTGGCGCGGGAGCAGTATAACGATGCCGATCGTGAGTTGCGTCAGGCCATTCTCGAGGACGATCAAAACGCCGAGTACCATCTCCATCTCGGTGACGTCAATTTCGCCAACAAGATTTATCCGCTGGCGATTTCGGAATACGAAACCGCCCTCAGTCTCGACACGGCTTCGCTGGAAGTGTATTTCCGCTGGGCTGAGGCCTGTCTGGAATTGAAGGATTATACCTGTGCGCTGGAGAAATTGAAAGTCGTCCTGAACAAGGACTCCACCCATGCCGACGCGTGGCTTGAGGCGGGGGGGATTTATTACAAGGCGGCGCGCTCCAGCCGCAATTCCCAGGAAGCCAAACAACGGTATATGGAGACGATCGGCGCTTACAAGAAGTTTGTCGATCTGTCCCAGGGCGAACCCGACAGCACCACCGGCCGGGCGTATTATGAATCGGGCATGTCGTATCTCATTCTCGGCGGGTATGAAGACGCCAACACGAATTTCAAAACCGTGTTGTCGATCCCGGTCGAACCGAAAGATATCTATTTTTTCTATGCCCGTTCCTTCCAGGGGATCGAGCAGTACGATTCGGCGTTGGTGTATTATAAAAAGCACGATGAATGGGTCAAAGAACAGGGGCCCGACTATGTTTCGGGAATTACAGAACAGGAACTGTATCGTCGTATGGGCGAAGTGTATGAAAGCACGAAAGATAATTACAATACGATCGCGTATTACAAAAGATCTCTGGAATACGATTCGACTCAGACTCGCCTGCTGTACGGAACGGCGGTGGCCTATACACTGACCGGCGATTATTACAACGCGCTCATATATTACATGAAGCGTATCGCTCTCGGTCTCGATTCCCGTTTCTGGTATATTTACTACAATGCCGCCACTTCCGCGCTTTATCTTGAAGAGAAGGGCGGTTTGGCGATGCAGGAAGACGAAGATCTCGATCTCGAGGAAGAGGATGCTCCGATCGTGAATGAGGAGCCCGATCCGTTGGCCGGGATCAACCTGGCTGAGTTGGCGGTGGAATATCTCGAGAAAATAAACGTCGATTACTGGGATGAAATATACGGTAAGGAAAGCAATCAAAAGACGGCAATAAAGGCGCGGTCAATGCTGGCATCGACCTATCTGTATCAGCTGACGGACTGCGCCAACGGTGTTACCTGGTATGAAAAACTGCTGGAGGTGGATCCGGGAAACTGCGAAGCGCACAAAGCGCTGGGTTATGCGTATTTCGGCGGCATTTGCCCCAATAATTACGGCAAAGCCCTGAGCAATCTTCGCAAGGCACTGGACTGCATCAGCGCCCGGGAGGGTTCGGAATGTGCGGACGTGGATGTGATGTTGTGGATCGCGCAGACCTATCATTTCCGCGCGGTGGATCGTCGCGAAGCCAGGCAGGCGGAAGAATCCAAGGCGGATTTCAAGTCTGCGTACGACTGGTATTTGAAGGTTTTGAAATGCGATCCCAACCATGCCCAGGCCATCGAAGGCCGCAACCAGGTAAAGTATGAGTACTAGTTGGTTATTTTGTTAGGAGATTCTATGGCCGAAAAAGAAGAGAAAGGAAAGCCTTCCCAGAAGGCTTTCAATCCTGACGACAGGTTTCGATATCTCGGCTTTGATATCAAACCCGGCAAGATCGGCGATCTCTTTAAATCCGACTCGGAGAAGGAGAGCTGGATCAAGCGGGTGCTTGAGAAACGCCGGAAAGGGGCGCATACGCGGGAGCACAACACGCTCGAAGAACCCCGGGTTACTTCGTATGAGCGGATTGTGCTGACGATAACGTCGCTGGTGTTGATCGCATCGCTCTTTTTGCCGTGGTTTTCCGGTTATCATGAAATGGTGGTGGAAACCGAAGTGATGCCCACCGAGGAAGTGGTTGCGGCCATTCCCGATTCTCTGGCCGAAACGCTGACGGCCGACTCACTGACCGCCGGGGCGGCGACGTCAGCCGACGAAAATCCGGCGGCGGTTGCGACGGTGGAAGAGACGCCGGACGCCGGAACCGAGGCGACGGTGAATGAAAACGGCCGGACGGTTCTGGAGAAGGACGAAGCCGGATTTTCGTCCATCACGTCGCATCGCAAAAGGAAAGAGGTGGTTCGGGAGCGGATGTCGTTGTCGGCCATCGGGGCGATCGGCGCGCTGGGTTCGATCGGCGGGATGGTGTTTTCCTCCGGTATCGCGTTGATGCTGACCGGAATACTGATGATCGTGTATATGTTGATCTGTATCGGATTGGCGGCGTATACGCTCTATTCGCTGTATGGCGTAAAGGGCGACGAGGACACCAAAGCGATCAAACTGAAATCGGTTTTGCGTTTGGGCTGGATTCCCGTAATCATTTACGTGGTGGGAATCTTCCTGTCGCTGTTCGGCGGAACGTATTCGTTCGAGACGGTCGATATGATCGCGCAGATCGGTAGCAGTTACGGAACTTCAACCTATCTTGGCCTGTTGTCTGCCGGCTTTTACATTTC
>CAZVNK010000370.1:0-3326 GCA_964628115.1 uncultured Ignavibacteriaceae bacterium
AAACCCGCTGATAATGGGATTTACGGCCCCGTGTCTCGGGGAGATTTTATTGATCGTGAATCAGGAATGGCTGGTAATAGTCGTCTCTTCCAGCTCTTCCAGTCGGGATTTGATCTCGGCTTCGATATCGCTGATCGTGGTCCGGTCGGTGATTGTCTCCGGCTCGAATGATGAAACCCGCTTGAGTTCCTCGAGAATGAATGAAATGCTCTCGACCGCTTTCGCAATAACGACGGTGGATGATTTGCAGACGCCTTTCTCATCGACAATCCGGCCCTTGCTAACCGCCAGATCGATAAGCTGGGCGCGACCGTCGATCGCCGTGGCGGCATTATTGATCAAATGGCTGAACGTGACCGCTATCTGTTGCAGGGATTCCAGCGCCCCCTGCATGGCCTGATCGTGAGCGATTTGCTGTTGCATCTTGCGGTTTTCGCGAAGCAGGTTTTCAACCATTTCATATTGACGGAACAGCAATTGATTGGCTTCGCGAAGAAGCTCTTCGATATTGCCAATTTCGATTTCCAGAAAGCCGGACTCTTTGACCACTTCGCTGATCAAATCGGCCTCGATACGCCCCAGGGTGGCATTGCTCAGACCGAGATTGGACGCGACAATATCCTTGATTTCAAGCGTCTTGGCCTCCGGCGGCGGCATGGTATAGGCGCGGAATTTGGACAGCTGATTGGCCAGATTGACGATTTGCGGCAGGGTCATCTCCGGTGATTTTTCCCCGTGCGAAAAGACCCTGTGGTGTTGCATGGCGGCTTCCCCGATGTGCTTGGGAAGACCCCATTGATCCAGAATAAACTGCCCGGTGCGGGCGTGATCGGTTCCCCAGCTTCTCTGTTCGACTTCAAGCAAACTCTCGCCGGATTCAACCAGCTTCCAGATACGCCGGTATTCGTCGGGGAACGACGCTTCCATAATCAACATCCCGATATCGTGCAGAAGTCCCGCCACGAACGCTTCCTCGGACGGTTCGAAACCGATATCGTCGGCAATCAACTTGGCCGCCGTCGCCACCTCCAGCGAGTGCCGCCAGAATCGCTTGCGATCCACCGCCCCCTTGAGACCGCCGACCATCTCGTACACCGACGCGGACAGCGCAATCGCCGTCACCGAGCGCAGGCCGAGTGTCACCACCGCCTGATTGATGGTCGTGACCTCGCGCACCCGTCCGTAATACGGTGAATTGACAATGCGCAACAGTTTGGCGGTCAGTGCCGGATCTTTCAAAATAATCCGCGACAGATCGGATGCCGAGGCGTTCGGATCGGCGGATACCTTCACCACCTCCACCAAAACCTGCGGCAGAGATGCGATCTCGCCGTGATCGTTGAGGATCTTGTGATATACTTCGTGGCCCATAGCTATCTGTATTATCGACGTATGGGCGGGATTTATTTAGACGTGGATTGTCAGGAACCCTGCTTTTTACGCAGACGGCTCAAACGTCGCTCCAGATCGGCCTCGAGAGACATCAGCGAGGGACAGACCGGTTCTGCCGCGACCGCCTGGGCCAGCGCCGAGGGGATATCGCGAAGGCGGTGCTCGAAAAACTTGGCCAGCTCGATCCGGGCGAAAAACGTTTCGGGCGCAATCCGTTCAGTGATTTTTCGCCAAATCGGCACGGCACGGTCGATTCGGCCGGTTCGTTTGTACGCCAGCGCCAGGTGCATCAGGACGTCGAAACGTCGCTCATCCCACAGCGAGGACTCGCATTGCTCCAGTAGCGGCGGGACTTCCTCATGTTCACGACGTCTTTCCAGCACCCGCACCAGCGAAAGCATGTCATCGGCCTCCCGCAATTCGACGGCGGGATTTTCCATCAACACCGAAAGATGATGCAGTAAGAAATACAGTGAAACGATATCATACAGATTATGCTCCACCACCTTGTCGAGTAAATCGGTGTCCGAGGTCGCCAGCCAGTTGAAATAGACCGGCGGCACCAACTCGCCGGGTAAATCGTCGACCCGATGAAAACCGAGCACCTCCCGTTCGATATTACCGAGCGAACAACTTCCGATACGCCGCCGAAACAATCGCCGTGTGGTATGCAACAAATCGACATGATCGGCGAAAGTCAAATTGCGCTCGACCCGGTTGATAATCATCCGATCCCGAAGAATCGGCACATCGAACGTCTTGCCGTTGTAACTGACAATGATCGTTTCCTCGTCGATTTCGGCGCGAAGCGTTTCCAGCATGGCGGCCTCATCGGGATAATCAGGAAGAAAATACTGCCGCACCTGAAAACCGTCGGGCGTCACCGATCCGAACCCGATCAGAAACGCCACCGTACCCGAACCGCCCAGACCGGTGGTTTCCATATCGAAAAACAGCAGTTTGCCGGGATCGTACACGGTCTCGGAAAGCTCCGACATGAAATGCCCGGAACGATAAGGCACGGATCGATCCAATTCGCCCAGCACGGTTTCGCCGTGTCGATAGACTCCGTCAAAGTCGGTGACGATTTTGACGAATGTCCCCTCATCCCTGGTACAAATATCCCCTTTGAGGCAGTCAGCCGCCGTCTGGTACCGGTCGCGGTACTCGTCGTCGGCCCCACCATCGGGGCCGACGATATGATCGGAAAGACGATTCAATTTATCGCGAAGCATATTTATTCAGAACCTGCTCGATGTAGAACAGCACGGTCGGATCGGTCTCGGTATGTTTAAGGATTTCCACTTCGCCGCAAACCTGGGAGGAATGACTCAGACCGATGGCCTCCACGGCCACAGCGCGACGGATGGGTGATGGCGACGACAACTGCCCGGCGATGGCTTCCGCGGCCCGGTCGCCGCCGATGTGTCCCAGGGTCGTACACCCCAAATCGCCGACCAGCCTGTTTTCCGAATTGAGTGAATCGGCAATGGCGTCGATGCAATCGACGCCGAATTTCACCAGCGCCTCGGACGCGGTCATTCGCGCCCCGTAGAACGAATCTCCGAGGACGTGTACCAGCATCGGGATGGCCTCCCGATTCATCAGACGTCCGGTCGCCACCGCTGATGACTTGCGCACGGTTTCGACCGTGTCGGACAGGCCGCGCCTGACGACATCGTCGGCTTTGGAGTCGCCGATCTTGCCCAGCGCCCCGATCACGGATGAACGCACCCGCCAGTCGTCATGGTCGGCGGTTTTCATCAAACCGTCCACGGCCGAGGAATCCTTGATCTGCCCCAGCGCATGGCACACTCGACTGAGTTCCTCGGGATTTTCCAATTGCAACGCGTCGAGTAAATCCGGCACGGCGTCCCGTCCGATTTTCTCGAGAATCGTCGTGATCGTATGCAGTTCGCGGGCGCTTTTCGATG
>CAZVNK010000371.1:0-1222 GCA_964628115.1 uncultured Ignavibacteriaceae bacterium
TGGATAGCGCCCTAGAAATCGTTTTACATACAGCAGGGTGCTGTCGTGCGTGGGACTGAGGAAATAAGATTGGGCCAGTTCATACTCACTGGGAATATAAACCTGTCCTCCATAGCCGTATTCCAGGTCCGGCCGTTGTAGTATCCGTACCGTAGTGCCGCGGAACCAATATCGCCCGATCTTCCTTGCTTTCGCAAGAAAAGGATAGTCCCGCTGAGCCGGTCCGAAATTACTCAGGTCAACCGCCAGATGCGTAATCGAAAAGCGGTCGAACAGGTCGGGTTCTTTATGGGACAGCCCGAACATGTATATAAACGATTTGATATCATTATCGGTGGTCAGGGTCGAGGAGTACGGACCGATGACAATCGCATTCGGGCCGAGTATCTGATGCATATCTTCGTTGGCTTGTTGTATCGTGTACATGACACGGTCGAACCATTTGTAAATCCAGACTCCCTGCATCGTAACCATTCCCGCCAAAAGCACGATTAACGGAACCATCCGATATGCCATAATAAATCGAATGACAGGTCTTCGATAGTAATGGAGAAGCAGTCCCGCCACCAGCGCGATACCAAACGCATACAGGACGATACCGGGTTGATCTTGTGGCAAGACATCACCACGCTTGACAATAAAAAACACCTGTGCCACGACATACCAACAAAGCAGAACGACCGCCCCCAATCGCCATCGTCCGCCTGTCAGCCGACGTTGTCCGGCGATGCCGTCGGTCACGGCGGTGGCAATGATTCCGGACAGCGGAAGCAGTAAAAACAACTGATAACGTAAAGGCCGGTAGTTAAACAGCATCAGCAGAAGAAATCCCGCGACCAGCCAGCCCAGATTGAACATAGTCTGACGATTTCGCCGGTAATCGTATTCCTCATTGGGTTTGGTGAGGAGAAGATAGACGCCTGCAAAAAACGCCAAACCCAGCCAAAACGGTGAGTACCAAAACATCCGCGACGTTCCCCCGAGTGTGATCAGGTGCTCGAAAAATGTCAAAGGCGACAGCAGGGCCTTGGGGAAACCGTACATGCCGGTCGACTGTTCGGAGACGTATCGATAGGCGGTCATGACATTGTCGCCATAGAACAACAAGGCCAGCAGTACACCCGACAGCAGTGTAGCGAGTCCCAATAGCGGGATTTCCGTTTTGTACCGATTACGATTTTCTTTCAGGATAACCAGTATCGGAGGAATGATCAACACGATG
>CAZVNK010000371.1:1232-3293 GCA_964628115.1 uncultured Ignavibacteriaceae bacterium
AAAGCACCGCCAACGCAACCAAGAATCCGGTCAGCGGTATCACGAACCGCTTCGGATACCATCGCGTGAAAACATAAAAAGACAATCCGGCGATGAATATTAGCCCATTCTCAAGAAATGGATATCGTCCGTATACGATCAGGGTCATGTTGGAAAACAGAAGTACCGCGCAAACCAGCGCCGCCCGGCGCGATTGACGCGCAGTCCCGAACACGAACAACAGTAGCCCGCCGAGATTAAGGACAACCGCCGACAGGTTGGCCGTAACGCGCGAAACGCCACCAAGGGAGAAAAACAGGTAACCGAAGCCGGAAGACAGCGAATATTTGAACACATCCCAGCGGTGATAATCGAAAATGTCCCACTGGTCATACAGGACCTTGTTGCGGGCGAAATGTACGAAATTATAGGGATCGGTCAACAATGCCTGTGTGGTACCCTCGAAGTACAGCGGCGGATCGGCGCCCAGATATAAAAAGCGCACGATCAAACCGGCGACGATTACCAGCATGGCCGGTATCATGCCATAGAGTTTTTGTCCCCTGTCGCTGATATTGTCGACTTGCTTCAATTTCATGGAGTCTGTCAACTAAGTTCGTTTACACGGCTGTTTTATATGATAGTTAATTTTCACGATACCAGGTGAAGAAGCCAGGCCGCCGCATAGGCGCCGTAATTGCCGATGGCATAACCCAAAAGCGCCATCAGGATACTGACCGGCACCAGATTTTCATTGTGGTACGCCGCCACGATAGGCGCACTGGCCGCCCCACCGATATTTGCCGCCGAGGCGATTGCGGTGGAATGCACGTCGACCCGAAACAACCTCGCCCCCAGAAGGCAAAACGCGCCGTGGATGAATATCCAGACGTATGCACCCAGCAAAAACCAGGGGGCCTGTCCGGCGAGATCCTGCACGTGGGCACGCGCGCCCATGTTGGCGACAAACAAATACACCAGCGCCATGGCGACCGGATGCGATCCCGGTATTTTGCGCGCCGGTGTGGTTGAGAGAATCAATCCCAGCGTGGTAATGAGAAGGATTTTCCAGGCGCTTGCCGTAAGAATCGGTTTGACTTCAGGCAACTGCTGGGAAATCAATCCGGCAATCCACGCAATGAACAATCCCAGGAAAATCAAATACAGCAAATGCCGCATTTCCATCCGTCCCTTGTCCCGAATCAACTCACTGGATGCCTGCTTCAATCGCTCGACACGTTTCTCATCGACCCGCGTAAAACGATGAAACCATTTGGCGATATTTTTCGATCCGAGCATGATCGGCAACCAGATAATATACACGAAATTGTCGGCGATGGCCGCCAATCCGAAATCCGTCGGTGACGTGCCAAGTCCCTCGCTGACCGCCGCCATATTACCGGTGCCGCCGATCCAGCTTCCCGCCAGCGCTCCGAATCCTTTCCAGGCCTCCGGACCGAGATGAGATTTCACCACCCAGTACCCGATCGGCGCGCCGATAATGACGCCCAGCGTTCCGAGTAACATGACGAATATCCCGCGCCCCATCACGCGTACCGCCGGGATAATATCGACGTCGAGCAACATAATCACCAGAAACATGGGAAGAATCGTCCCGCTCATCCACGAATACACCGGGGAATCGTTGGTAATAAACCCGGTATTGGACATCACCAGCGGGATCAGGTAAATAAACAAAAGCGGCGGAAAATAATTAAACAGCTTCCATCCGGTGCGCTTTTCCAGTAAGAAAAAAAACGAGGTTACTCCGGCGAGAACCATCAGAATTCCGTGCGGGCTTGTAATTAAGGCAGTGTCCATGTATATTACCTTTGGATTGTCTCGAATGTAGAGCTTTTGGCGATAAAAATCAAGCTTTAATCCGTCAGGCAATGGGAGAATACCATGAAATATATAGTATTGACGGGCATGTTACTGGTCATGATGTCGCCGGTTTACGCCGACGATTCCGCCATGTCGATCGGCGAGCGATTCCATCACGAAACCGCCTACGGCGATTCCGGCGCAAAAGGCGAGAATCCCAAAATGGGCGTCTCTCTGCCATTGTATAAAACCTATGAC
>CAZVNK010000372.1:0-3289 GCA_964628115.1 uncultured Ignavibacteriaceae bacterium
GTTCAATAACAGTGACGGTATTTTCGTAGTCAAAGCCGACTTCCCCGTGGGGGACGGCCCCTGGATTGCCGTCTGTGTCGATCTGGACGGCGATGGCGATCCGGACATTGCCACAACCAACCAGCACGGTAATGATATAACCGTCACGCTGAACAGCGGCAACGGCATCTTTTCCGGTGTCACTCATTATCCCGCCGGCCCCCAACCGCATGGCCTTGCCGCCGCCGACCTTGACGGCGACGGTGATATCGATCTGGCGGTACCGAACCGCTCGACGGATAATGTCTCCCTGTTTTTCAACAATGGCGATGCCACCTTCACGTACGGAACAACAGTGGGGGCTGATGATCAGCCGATCAGCATCGTTGCGGCCGATTTCGACAACGATGGTGATTTTGATCTGGCGACCTCGAATTACGAATTCGGCACCGCATCAATCCTGCTGAACAACGGTGATGGAACATTCGCTAATCATTATGAGGTGTATGTCGGGACCGGCGCCTTCTTCCTTATCTCGGCCAACGTCGATGGTGACTCCGATGCCGACCTGGTCGTGGTCAATCGCAATGATAATAGCATTTCCGTTTTGGAAAACGACGGTACCGGGGGATTTCCCGTTCGCACCGATTACGCCGTCGAAGAACAACCCTATTCGATCTGCACCGGCGATTTCAACGGCGACCGGCACCTCGACCTGGCCGTTGCCAATTTCTACGGCCCCAATGTTTCCGTGTTATTGAACAACGGCGATGGGACCTTTGTCACCGACGCGGTGTACCCCGTCAGCAATGCACCATATGATCCGGTCTGGGTGAACACCATCGATGCCAACGGCAACGGCATGCTGGATATCGTAACGGCCAACTCGTTTTCGGACAATATCTCTCTGTTTTTGAACCGACCCAAAGAACCGCTTTCCATCGAACCCGATACAGTGTACGCCTATGAAGCCAACGCAACCGACACCACCTTTGCGAAAGTCAGTCTCGAAGGTATGGTGAACGACCGCAATCTCGCCCAGATAGCGTTTTCCACGTTAAGAATAAACGGCAGTATCACTCCGGACAAGATAATACTATCATCGATATATCATATGAACTTGACTATATCGCGGTCGGAGTTCATTGAAACATACGGCGCATTCTACGACACTTCCGTACAGCAATATACTCTGACGGGCGAACTATTCGTCGGCATACCCTTTACGATCACCGGCGAAGTCACCCTGATCGGCCATGCCTCGGGCGACGTCAACGCCGACGGTGACATCAACCTGCTCGACCTATTGTACATGATCGAGCATGTGTACCACGACGGCCCCGAACCGACCCCCGATCTCCGCGCGGGCGACGTCGACCATAACGGAATTTTAAACCTGCTCGATATCCTGGCATTGATTACGGACATATATGGAGAATTCTAACAGATTGCGAAAAGCAGATATTTCGGCATAAACAAAGTGATATCCATTACCGGATATCCCTTTAATTCTATCTTCGATATTGATCTAAAAATCCAGCAGGACCTTCTCCCCGTGTTCGGGAACCGTTACCGGCCAGTTGTACTTCTTGTGTATACGTTCCGCGAGCGCGTTCGATGCTTCCGGTTCACCGTGCACGATGAAGATTTTCTTCGGCGGACGGTCGAATCCCATCAGCCACGCGAGTATTTCATTGTAATCGGCATGGCACGACATCCCGGGGATATTCTCGATATGCGCGCGAATCGGCACTTCTTCCCCGAATATTTTCACCGTATCGCGTTTTTCCAGAATGGCCCGGCCGCGAGTCCCCTCCGCCTGATAACCGATGAACAAAATGGTATTATTCGCACGGGGAAGGCGCATCTGCATATGGTGCAAAATCCGTCCGCCGGTCACCATCCCGCTGGCCGAAATGATTATCGCCCGTTCTTTAATATCATTAATCGCTTTCGACTTGCGTTTCGATTCGCACAGGTGAAGATTCTGCGGATGAAAAATCTTCTTCCCCCGCACCGTTTCGGTTCTGCAGGTTAAATTCTGACTTGGAATGCGTCGTTCGTACACCGCCGTCGCCTCCAGCGCCATCGGCGAATCCATGTACACCGGCAGAATCGGTATTTTCTTTTGTTCCTCAAGCTCCCGCAGAATGTACAGCAGGGTTTGAGTGCGTCCGACCGAGAACGACGGGATCACCAGCACTCCGTCGCGCTCCAGACTGCGCATAATCACCGCCGCGAGTTCCTCGTGAATCGATTCCTCTTCATGGAGACGATTGCCGTAGGTCGATTCCAGCAATAAATAGTCGATATTGTAAACCTGCACCGGATCTCGCAGAATCGCCCGCGCCGGTCGGCCAAGATCGCCGCAAAACAGAATCTTCCGACTGATTCCGTCATTGGTGCGTTTGATATCGACCAGCGACGATCCCAGAATATGTCCGGCATCGCGAAACTTGAGTCGCAATCCGTCATCGAGCCGCACTTCCTCGCCGTAATGCACCGGTGAAAACTGCGACAGACACGCCTCGGCATCCTCGGTCGTGAATAGCGGCAGAGCCGGATCATGTTTGGTGACTCGTTTGCGATTGGCCCAATGCGCGTCCTCCTCCTGAAGGTGCGCCGTATCGCGAAGCAGGATTTTCGCCAGGTCGGCGGTGGCGTGCGTGCAATACACCCGCCCCTTGAAACCGTCGCGGCAAATACGCGGCAAATACCCGATATGATCGATATGCGCGTGGGTCAGCGCCACCGCGTCGATATCCCCCGGCGCTTCCGGAAACGGATCCCAGTTGCGCAGACGGTTTTTTTTCGGTCCCTGAAACAACCCGCAATCGATCAGAATTTTTTTCTCACCCGTATGCAATAAAAAGCGCGACCCGGTTACGGTGCCGGTCGCGCCCAAAAATGTTAAACTCGCCATATTTCCTCACAGTTTTTCTGCTTGATTCATTGCCGTAAGATCAGCAAAAAGCGAGGATTGCGCAAGCCCTGAAATGTTTATCGCGCAAATGTCACATTTACATGCAAACTGGCCGTCTGGTATGCGGGAGTCGTGCCAACCACGTGTTCATGATAATATGTCCATGTGGAATCACCGATCACGTTGCCTGTCGAGTCGGCATACCATAATTTTATGGGAGTTTCGGGAAACGCCCCGCTTTGCAGACCATAGTGCAAAGTGTCGATATAGCCGATGCTTTTGGCATAGATCAGGCCGGTAAAAGCCGATGCTCCCACGGATACCGTTGCCCCGTACAAAAATTCCACGCGCAATCCGTTGTCAAGAAGCATGGTTCGAATGTCCATG
>CAZVNK010000373.1:0-452 GCA_964628115.1 uncultured Ignavibacteriaceae bacterium
AGATACGCCGACGCCGCGAACAGCTCTTCACCGATCAGCGTGTAATCGCAGGCCGCAACGAAAAACGGCAACTGCGACGGCATCGCGGTTCCCGCAATCTGAATCGCTCCGCTGGCGTTCCCGGTTTCGGCCATAATCAATGATTCCGCGAAAAAGGCGCCCATGTAAAATATCGTGGCCGGTTTCTCGCGAACGATCATCCCGTCGATCGCCGCCGCATACCCGAACTGGTCGTCGGTCAGATAATGCACCTGGTCTTCATTGAATGAATCGGGACGCCCCGCCTTGGCATACGCCTCCTTCACCACTTCCTTGGCCGTAATCATCACCAGCGATTTGCACACCGGCACCTCGATCCAGGTTTCATACTCCGCCGCCAGTTGGGCCACCCGACCCAGTATAGTAACCCCGGCAATCGTCTGGACGTTATCCATATCGTTAATACCGGGGAT
>CAZVNK010000373.1:462-3280 GCA_964628115.1 uncultured Ignavibacteriaceae bacterium
CAACATCTGGAACAGCAACCGCGGTATAAACAGCACCGGCTTGCCCATTTCGGTGGCGCGTCCCACCGCTTCGTCAACCGATTCCAAACCGGCAATCTTGCGAATAAACAGCTTTTTGCCCGATTTGGCCTGTCGGATAAAATACAGGATGGCGGCGCAAACGAAAATCACGCCGATAAACATATTGATTCTCTGCAGATCAAACCACTGCGCCGAGGATTTCACCGGCCCGATCGGATCCGATTCCGATGCGACCGTCCAGATCACCTGGCCGCCCTCTTTCAGCGAATTGATCGCCGCCACTTTATAGAAATATTCGGCGCCGTCTTCGACACCGCTGTCGATAAATTCATCGTTGCCCGCCGGTACGTCGCCGACTTCCTCGAACTGCGCGTCCGTCCCGATCGAACGCATGATGCGATACGCCGTCACTTTTCCGCCGTCGTAATCATCGACCGACAAATGCCAGCTCAATCGTATCGCGCCGCCGTCGTCGTTGGGATTGTCGCGCACCACCAGGTTGCGCACCATGACGGGAGTTACGTTGGGAGGAATCGAATCGAGGGAATCGATCGCAACGACATCATCATCGGACACGTCCGGAACCTGCCCCCACACCGTTCCGCCCGATCCCAGCAGGGCGACCAACATCAGCGATATGATAATACCGTACTTACTGTTCACACGTTCACTCGGGAAAATACGCCGGTCCGGCGGTAAGCCTGACTGCTGTCTGTTGCGGTTTCATGTTTCAATCGTCTTCCCATTCAGCATGGGCGTCTCAGGATCGACCCGATGTCATTCACAAGACGACCTCATGCAAAAGATTGTGTAATCTAATTAGCGTCCGGTGCCGTGTCAAGGCAAAAAATGAAACACTCGACGCACCAGTAATTTATAACGGAGATAAAAAAAAGAGGAGTCGAATCGGGATATTTTAGCAACATGACTTGACAAAACCGCACAACCGGCTTACATTATGTATGGAAGTTTACCGTTAGAGTCATTCGGCGGAGATCTCCCCCTCTATCCCCGTTACAGTGATGGTAAGCTTCCTTCTTTTTGTTTGATTATTTTTCCGGCCGGATCAATTCTTGAAAAGAAGCTCCACCGAACGCGGTTTGGCCTCTTCATATTCCGATGCCGGGGTTAGATTATGCGCCCGTAATCCGCGCGGCCCCTGATGCACGGCAAACACCACTTCATCACCGACGTTTAAATCGCGGAACTTGACTTTGCGAAGCCAGCGTTGATGAAAAAAAACCTCGCTCCCGTCCTCCGCCTCGATAAAACCATACCCCTTTGGCCGCTCGATTACGACTATCCTGCCTTTGGTCATGATCGTACCAACGGCACCATCGGTGCCCGTATAAAAAATTTAAGTGTGTGTTTCGTTCCGGCTCGCCCAGACGGCGACAACCGTATATTACAGACCGGACATCGTCCGGAAACTGTAAATCTTCCATCGGCCTTCAACCAGATGGAGACCGAATTTATTATAATACTGAGTATCGGTCGTTTTGTCAATAAAAGAAATTTCGACGAACGCCGTGTCGGCGTGTATCTCGGTCCGCCCCACGATTCGCTGATGCGCGAACCAGCGCTCCCGCGTCTTGCCGTCACCGACCATGTCATCGAGCAGATCATCCGGACTGTGCCACACTCGCGCGCTGTCACTCTGAAGTGAGAAATCCTCATCGGTGTTGGCCATCAAAGACGGAATATCAAGCAGGAACTCCACTCCGGGACGGTCGTTGCGCTCCATGGCGCCGAATAATTTGATCACGACTTCGCGCGGAGTGTCGCCGTCACTCCCGCCGCAGGACATAACGGACATGAACAGGATCGCAATGATCCCCAGCAGTCCCCATCCCATAATCGGTCGAGTTAATCGCCTCACAACGGATCAAATCCTCCCGAAAGCGTCACCCGATGACTTGTCCCCAGTTCCGCCTGGGGTGTCAGGGCATAAGAAATCTGCATCCGACTGAAATTCAAAAAGTCACTGACGTCAATACCGAATCCCGCCGAAAATCCCGAAAAATCATCCTTGCTGGAACCGGTCTTGTAATTTTCTCCGAAACTTGTCCAGCCAAGACGCAAAAACAACGGCTTGACTTCAAGATATTCCAAACCGAGTGCGACATAAATATCATTATCCGTAGGATAAATAAGATCAGCCGCGACCAGAATCGGAAGGCCCTTCGGGCGATTCGACACTCCGGCCCGGAACAACAGCGGAAGCTGGTCTTTTTCACTACCCTCGATAAACGTGGAAAACTGCGCCCCGAGATTCATGATCGACAATCCGACACTCGTCCGGCGATCCGGTAGAACGTATTTGCCGCCCAGATCGACCGCGAATCCGGAGGCCGAATACTCATCGATTTTCTCATATATCAGCTTCACGTTTCCACCGACCGAGATATCCTCGTTGATCGCCCGCGCATAGCCGACACCGAACAGAATATCACTTCCGGAAAACGTCCCCTCCGGCACACCCTCGTTGTCGGCCCGCACGAAATCCCCGTAGTTGAGATAATCCGCGAACACCGACACCTTCTGATTGGCGCCGATCGGATGAATGTATCCCAGAAATCCGGCCTGCATATCGAATACGTAATTATGATAGCCGAAAATCAGATGACGACCGTTTAGCGTGGCCAAACCGGCGGGATTGTAAAACAGCGACGATTCATCGTCGGCCAGACCGGTAAAAGCTCCGCCCATGGCGACCGGACGGGCGCCGACATTGATTTTGAGGAAAGGAAAAGCGCTGGTGCCGGCGTTGGAATTATCGGCATGGGTCATAGCCGCC
>CAZVNK010000374.1:0-3280 GCA_964628115.1 uncultured Ignavibacteriaceae bacterium
GTCGATTATATATTTCCCGGCCGGAGTATCCTGCGGCTCTTCCGCTTCCGGTTGCTCAGGCGCAGCCATCTCACAGGTTCCACCGGCATCCAGAAATTCACCAAACGACGCCGTTCCGCCCTGCGGTGACATGATCGGGTCCACGTTGGCGATAATGGAAACCTCTTCCGAAAAAGCAACTTCGGCAAAATCGATCTCGCCCCGAACGATCTGTTGTAAACCGGTTATGGCATCGGTAACAGCGGCAAAGCTGACCTGCCGATCAGGGACTTCATTGAGAACTATTTTCTCAATCAGATCAGCGCACTTCTGCGCCACTCGCGAAATATTGTCTGATTCATCATTGATCGCTTGAATGACTTCTTCGAACTGATCGTGAAGTTTTGCCAGTCCGGGCAAATCTTCATGATCGAGCGTCATTAAATCAGCGGTCATCATTTCAAATATTTTATCAAGCTCTTCCATATACCTTAACCGTTTATAAGTGGGCTTCACGTTTATTGGGTTACGAAGCTGTGTTTATCGACTGTATGGTTCCCCCTGGCTAAAGCCAACCCCCAAAGTTGCGGACAACCGTGGCTTTACAAATGCGCCCTGATTGCGATATAATCTATAGCCGTTTTTTCGTCGGAATTGTTCTCCCCTTAATAGTCCTCTATATGAATTATCGACAGGTTGTGACAAACTGTATAAAAAAATGTCAGATATTGATATAGCGGCTTCCAATATCGCCTAAACCGGGTTTGCCGACCTGACCCGGAAACAATCGATTGGGCCGAACAAATCGAAGATATCGGCGGTTTTACCACTAATTAACATTCTGTCTGTAAAGGAGGTAAGCGCTGAATATGAGTGAAGAAAAAACGCAATTGACAGTGGCGGTTCCCAGGGAGACATTTCCCGGCGAGCGGCGGGTGGCGTTGGTTCCCGACGTGATTGCGTCACTGAACAAGGCCGGGCTGTCGGTGCGGATAGAATCCGGCGCCGGAGCCGCCGCGGGCATTGCCGATGACGCTTTTGCCACCAAAGGGGCGGAAATTATCTCATCAAGAAGAGACCTGATCACAAACGCGGATATACTCTTACAGGTGCGCGCATACGGCGCGAATCCCGAAAAAGGCAAAGACGATTTGGACCTGTTGAAGGAAAAACAGACCGTGATCGGCCTGTTCGAGCCACTGACACAGCTTTCACAAGTTCAGGAAATCGCGGCCAGAAAGGCCTCGGCCTTTTCGATGGAGTTGATGCCCCGCATCACAAGAGCGCAGAGCATGGACGTGCTTTCATCGATGGCCAATATCGCGGGATATAAAGCGGTGCTGATGGCCGCCGAGCAATTACCCCGGATGTTTCCCATGATGATGACCGCCGCCGGGACAATCTCCCCCGCGCGGGTGTTTGTCATCGGCGCCGGAGTGGCGGGCTTGCAGGCTATCGCCACCGCCAAACGGCTTGGAGCCATCGTCAAGGGATACGACGTCCGACCCGCAGTCAAGGAACAGGTGGAAAGTCTCGGCGCGCGGTTCGTCGAATTGGAAATCGAATCCGGCGATGCCGAGGACAAGGGCGGATATGCCCGGGCGATGGATGATGAATTCTATCGCAAACAGCGCGAGTTGATGACCAAAGTCATCGCCGAAAGCGACGTGGTTATCACCACCGCCGTCATTCCCGGCAAAAAAGCCCCGATATTGATCACGTCGGATATGGTCGGAGCGATGCCGGACGGCTCGGTGATTGTCGATCTGGCCGCCGAACGCGGCGGAAACTGCGAGTTGACCAAACCGGGCGAAAACGTGATCGAACGCGGCGTGACCATCATGGGGCCGCTGAATATCCCGGCGGGGGTGCCGTTCCATGCCAGCCAGATGTATGCCCGGAATATCACCACCTTCCTGTTGCATCTCATTAAAGAGGGCAAACTGGTATTCGACACGGAAGATGAAATCACCCGAGAAACATTGTTGACTCGTAATGGAGAAGTGGTCAATGCACGCCTGCGCGAGCTTCTCGGCGGCGGAAAAAGCGCATAGATTGGAAAGGAGTGACTACCGATGGACGGTTTTGTTATGATACTGACGATCTTCGTTCTGGCGATTTTTGTCGGATTCGAAGTGATTACCAAGGTTCCTCCCACGCTTCATACGCCGCTGATGTCCGGTTCCAATGCGATTTCCGGCATTACGCTGGTCGGGGCGATCTTAAGCGCGGGCACTCAGCATACCACGCTGACCACGGCGCTTGGTCTGGCGGCGATGATTTTCGCAACGATCAACGTGGTCGGCGGTTTCATGGTGACCCACCGCATGTTGAAAATGTTTCAAAAGAAGAAATAAGGGCGGGGGACTGATACAATGTTACTATCACTGGTAAATATAGCCTATTTGATTGCGGCGGTATTGTTCATTTTAGGCCTGAAAGGCCTGACCCACCCCCGTTCCGCGGTGCGCGGCAACCTGATGGGGGCGCTGGGCATGTTGCTGGCGGTGGTGGTCACGCTTTTGGATCGCCACATAATCAGTTATGAAATGATCATAATCGGGGCGGTGGTCGGCGCGGCAATCGGCGCGTTTTTGGCCGTGAAAATCCAGATGACCGCCATGCCGCAGATGGTGGCGCTGTTCAACGGCTTCGGCGGCGGCGCATCGGTACTGGTGGCGGGCGCGGCCCTGATTGAGGTCCTGTTGGTGACTCGCACCCCCGACATGCAAATGACCGTCGCCACGGTCGTATCCGGTCTGATCGGCGCAGTGACGTTCTGGGGAAGCATGGTCGCGTTCGGTAAATTACAGGGCATTATCACCGAAAACGCCGTGCACTATCCCATGCAAAAGGCGCTCAATGTCCTGATCGCACTGGCAGTGGTGGCGCTCGGCGTCTGGATCGTCATCGATCCGACTATCACCACCAATTATTGGATACTGGTCGCGGTGGCATCGGTTTTGGGTATCACACTGGTACTTCCCATCGGCGGCGCCGATATGCCGGTCGTGATCGCGCTCTTGAACTCATATTCAGGTCTGGCCGCGGCGGCAACCGGATTCGTCCTGAATAACAACGTCCTTATTATCTCCGGCTCACTGGTGGGCGCATCGGGTATAATCCTGACCCAAATCATGTGCAAGGCCATGAATCGCTCGCTGACCAATGTCCTGTTCGGGGTGCTCGGCCCGACCGGCGACAGCCCCTCGGCCGATGACGTCTACGCCGGACGAGTCAAGGCAACCTCGCCGGAGGAAGTCGCGATGCTGTTCGACGGCGCGCAGAGGGTCGCGATCGT
>CAZVNK010000375.1:0-3257 GCA_964628115.1 uncultured Ignavibacteriaceae bacterium
GGAACGATGGTCGGACCCATCAGACCGCCGTTGACGTCGTACATCGACCAGACCGTGGCGCCGGTGGCGGGATCAATCGCCAGCACGTCGCCGTAGGTGACGTTTTCATCGCGGCCGATATACAGCAACTCGCCATCGGTACAAATACCTCTGTTGATGTTGCCGCCGGCGCTGACCGTCCACAGTTCGTCGCCGGTCAAGGCGTTGACCGCGTACAGATCACCATCATCCGACGCATAATACAGATACGGCGTTCCGTCGATGTCGATAATGACGGTAATGCTGTAACTGAAGGTGTTGGTTCCGTGGATAAAGAAGCCTCGGGACCACACTGTGTCGCCGGTGGCCAGATCGAACGCGGACATGGCGCGCGAGCCGCCGCCTCCGATGAAGACGTACGTTTCATTTACGCCGTAATCGTCGAAGTTGAAAATGGTCGGCGTTCCGACCATACCGGAGGCCAGCACGAAACCACCATAATCGCCTGCCACGCGCTCCCAGAAGGTGGCGCCGGTGTTCACGTCGAGCGCGACCACGCGATCGAGCCAGATACCGACGACCGTATCCTTATAGATAAGCGGCGAGGCATAACTCATCGCTCCGCCCAGCGTCACAAGCCAGTTCTTGGTCAGGTTACAGCGGGCATCGCCGATGGAGTTCAGCGAATGGTTGGTGCGGGCGAAATCGACCGCAAAGGTCGGCCAGTCTGCACCCTGCGCGCACGGTATCTCGGGGATCGGAACGCAACAGACGTCGATGTCCATCATGACATTGGCGTCGGCGTTCCAATCGTCCTCGATATAACCCCAGTACCCCGCCCAGTTTTCCGCGGAACGACGTTGTGGGTTGGTATCCCAGTCGTCATGTAGGAAAACGTAGCTGGTAAGGGTATCTGTGGCGAATGACTCAATGCCGGTCCAGATGTCACCGTCGAAGCGAATATTCTGATCATGGAAATCGGCACTGTTCCAGGTGTAATAACCCGGGACGACATACAGGTCGCCGGGAGCGATGTCGATGGTTCCCAGAAGGTCGCCGGGCAGATTATCCGCACCCGGATCGGCATCGAACACCTGTGCTTGGGCGTTTTCGGAGTAGTGATTCCACGGCGGATCGACCTGACTGCCCGGGAAGTGAGTGACAAACCAGAATGTCTCCAGTCGGCACCCTTCGCCGAACGGGGTGGATCGAACCGCGAAAGCGATGTCGCCATACCGATCGGGTGCATAGAAGACCGCTGCGGGACCGCCATAATAGGATATATTGCGGCATTCCGCGAATTCATCCCTGCACAGATCAGCATAGATCATCATGTTGACGTCGGTGCTCCAAACGTCGAGCATGGAGCCCCAGCCCGCAGTCGTCAAAACCGAACTGCGACCGGTTCCTTCATCTCCGGCGTCGGAACATCCGGCGAGAGCGCCGCCGGTAACGTCATTGACCGACCAGCCGACGTGGAAATCACGCCCATTAAGAACGAGATTCAGGGCCGACAGGTCGATATGGTTGTAATCGGGGTAAAATACCAGATCCCCGAACGGGATCGTGGTCTGGAAAATGACATCGGTGGTATCGGGGAAACCGAAACCATCGTCACCCCAGACAAACACGTCCAGATCAGGAGTCCCCACCGGCTCGAAATACAGCGGGTCGCTGAACATCGCGACGCCGATGGCCATCAGTGTTTCCGGACCTTCCACGGTGAAACGCATGTTGAAATAGTCGTCACCGTATGAGTTCGGTTGATCCCAGTAATAATACAGAGTCTGGTCGTACTCCTGACGATAACATTCCGAATAGGGAATGCGACCGTAGCACACGTCGGCGCCGAACAGGAAGTGCAGGGGAACTCCCCAGCTGTACCATCCACCACCCATACCGATACTATAGATGATGTCGCCGTCGACTACATCACTGGACAAGAAGGCCAGAGTATCCGCAGGGTCGTTCTGATTGACACCGACGCCGATCCAGAACGGCTCACCATCCGAAAAGATGTATGGGCCGCCGCCGTTGAGTGTCGAGAAATCGGCACAAACGTAAGCCGCACCGGACGCCGGTAGTTGGCTGTTCGGTACCAGCACGGAATCGACCGGCAGGCGATCCTGATCATACAACAGAACCCACATATCCGGGGCACCGGTGCAGTAATTGGCATTTACAGCGATACACACCGTCAACAACGTGCAGTTGTACCCTTGATCGGGAGTAACCCGCTGGATGTACAGATCAATCGGATAATCCGCATCAGGCAGTGTCCAGTAGTATGCAGATGAACCACCGGATGGATCGATGAATTGGCAGTAGTAATCCGGAGGAAGCACCATCATCGGGGTTGCCAGGGCACGTGCCGGCATGGGTCGATCAAAGACCTCAACCGGCCGGGATGCCTGATGTGTCCCGACATCGTTTACACGAGGTGAATTCGGATTAAACGTTTCGTAGCGATCCATATTGGAAGCCGTCGACCGTTTGATACCATTGTCTCCAAAAGCCGCACTACCCAGGGTCAACAATAACCCCAAAGTAAGTACTGCAATTATCAGCTTTTTGTTAAGCAACATTTATTTCCTCCTTAAAATTAGGAATAGAGGCAAACGAGCCAACCGAAGCCTGACAACGAACCAAACCGCACGAATCGGATACCGGTGGGCACCATTCACGCCAGATGCGCCCGAGTATCATAGATACGGCGGCCATGCGGCCCATTCTCACGACCCACGTATGTCCAGGGAAATGCGAGTATATGCCCCGGTTAACAGGTTCAAAATCATTCCTATTGGAGTAAGGAATCAAATGACAACCGGCAAGCGGTTGCCGATTCAACTCCGAAATGTTGTGTTGTCGAATTTTCATAACTTCTGAGCTCTTATTAATCGCCTAATTGGCTAATAAGTGTTCACCTCCTGTACATAATTGTCTGTTACCATAATTATCATAAGTATCAGAAATGAGGTGATAAATTGATCGGACCGACCGGGAAAGTGCCGGATTGTCACCGCCACCGTCCGTGTCATAACTACCGGTTACAAACCGGATGGTACATTAGACACTCCGGAAAACCCGTACTGGGGTTTGTTCCCTTAGCAGTCCGTGGTGATAGAAGCAATCATTTGTAGATGAGCACCGTGAAATGAAAAAAATGTGGCTCTCGGATACACGGCGACCAACTAACATATACACACGCTAATTGCATAATACACCCGGATGCGATTTTGTCAAGAGAAAAAAACGCCGAGGGCATTGCCTCGACAGCC
>CAZVNK010000376.1:0-695 GCA_964628115.1 uncultured Ignavibacteriaceae bacterium
GAGTTACAGCAGAATAGTATGGATCCGGCAACAATAGCCTCCGTTGCAACACTGTTGGGAATAAACGCGAAAGAATTATTAGAGTCATTAAACGAATATCGATTGTCTCATTCCCGCAGAATTGTAAGTAAGAATAAAAAAGAATTTGATGGAAAATATCGGCGAATTGTCACAAATGGGATTATTCCGAAATTCCTCGTTCGGTACTATCTGAAAAATAAAATGTTGCAGGGATTCGAGCCGTTTTATTCATTTCGAATCGATGACAAAATAATATATACAGACAATATTACATGTAACGAGTGGCTGAATTTCGAAGTAAAACTGACGTGGGAGAATCAAAGGTGTCGAATAGATAAGGCGCCGACTTGGAAACCGGATCTTCCACAAAGAGGAATAGTGGTTCCATTGGAACATATCGAACGACGAAAGCTCGTCATCTGGAATGATCCGATATACCGTCTATTAAACTTTGATATTTCTGACGGATTGCTTGATATGGTGTTCGCCGTCGATGAATTCTTCAATTATAGATATACAATTGGATTGTTGCAGGATGAAGTGCTGGAAGCCTTGGTTGATGCATATCCTGACATTGAAAAGGCGTATGAGAGTAAGGATGAAAATATCCCCTTGCGCAACATACTCTTGCCTGATATCGCAAAACTAATGGATTATAAAAACAGAATGTGCGC
>CAZVNK010000376.1:731-3243 GCA_964628115.1 uncultured Ignavibacteriaceae bacterium
ACCTCTCCTTTGCGCATAAGCTTGATCCCATCCTGCAAACCTGTAATGAGTTCCTGTTTGTCCACTATATAATGAATACGATTACGTCATCTGTATTCAAGAGAGATCATCGAATCTTTCAGATGGCCAGAGTATGTTAAGTACAATACCGATGGCATTCCATCAACCGATGGTAGATGAATATTATGAGCTTAAAATATCATTAACCGTTTTTAGAGAGCTGTATGAAGAACTTTTTGGCGGTGAGGAAGTTGAACGAGATGTTAAGAAGTTGAGACCCGATTGGTTTGTAGACGATTCTGAGGCGATTTCCTGGCTTTATAATCATCCCGATGATATCACCCATGAGTGTATGGATTTCGCAATATCTGCCATGACCGGCAACTATGGTTTTGGGATACTCTTTGTTGTTCACAATACCGATTTCTGGACCAGGTACTCATCAAAAATGGTTCCCTGTTGGGAGTACAAGAATGTAAAACTAGTCTCAACGAAAGATGAAAAAAGAATAAGGCACTACCTCACCAGCCCGCAATGGACGGGACATGGCCTCGTCACTCTTGCAGAGGGAATATCGCGTCTTAATGAGTTAGTCCCTGCCAGCACTTCAAATATAATCGCGAAAACCAAATCCCTTAAAATGAATGAACTAATCAACAAGCCCGGTAGGTCGGGTTCTGAGTTTGCGTAGGTCAGGAGGCGTGCCCTCCTGACATTCTTATTCTTCCCACCGCAAGCGGCGGGGCACCAAGGCGTAGGGAAGTGATCCAAGTCCGCCGTGGCGGACGCCGTGATCCTGCCGGATTCTCCCGTGAAAGATTCACCCCGGTTTGGCTCCTATTAATTAAACACGACATACTATTTACCGGAGAACGACCATGAAAAAAAACGGTGGATTCTTAAGCCTCGTTTTGTTATGCATTGTCATGATTATTAAAAATGGATGCGGGGGCGCTGATGGAGATAAACGGATGAAAGACACCTCTCAGATATCGGGAGAATCGGAGACTATCGTTTTTTCTGTGTATGCCGAATCCGATGATGCCATGATCCACGTCCTGTATCTGGCCGAAAGCATTCGCGAATTCGGCGGCAAATACAACGACGCGCCGATTTGGGCGTATATCCCGGATGGTTTCAATGCCGCCGACAGCACGATATGCGACCGTCTAAAAAATATCGGTGTCGAGATCAAAACCGCCACCATGCCCGAAGACGCCGCGTGGTTTTACTATGCCGGCAAAACGTTTGCCTCCGGGCAGGCAGAATCCGACGCGGACGGGAAAATCGCCGTGCTGGTCTGGCTGGACGAGGATACCATTATCCTGCGTGAACCGGAAGATTTACTGCTGAAAAAGAATATCGACTTCGCCTATCGGCCGGTGATGCACAACCGTTCGGGGACGCTGTACGGTCGTCCGACCGGGGAGTTCTGGGGACGTATTTACGAACTGCTCGAGCTTGATCCCGAAAAACAATTTGCGATGATGACGCCCGCCGACCGTCAGACCATTCGCGCCTATTTCAATGCCGGTATTCTGGCGGTGCGGCCCGAACGCGGTATCCTGCGCGGATGGGGGGAGAGCTTCAAAACGCTTTACCGCGATTCGAGTCTGGCTCAAATGTGCCGCGCCGACGTCGAGACACGAATATTCCTGCATCAGACCGCGCTGGTCGGGCCGGTCATGCACAACATTCGCAAAGAGCGGATGATCGAGCTTTCGGGTCAATACAATTACCCGATATTTTTCAAGAAAATGTACGGCGCGGAAAACGAATTCGACGACATTTCGGATATTGTCACGCTTCGTTATGATTACTATTTCCACGATCCCGATCCCGACTGGGCCGAACAACTTACGGGGCCGGAGAACGTGATCGCCTGGATGAAAGCGCGATTGGGCAAAAAATAAAAATCACTCGGTATTGCCTGATACTTCCGGTATTGACAGTCACCGAATGTTTATTATATGTCGCGCGCACCGACCATCGACGATAGTGTCTATAATTGGGACGGCGTCGGACATGCGGCGATATCTATCGCTGTAAACACGCATCGAATGGTGACATATCTTGTCATGTATGCGAAATCCGGATATTGACTAATCCTGACAATGACCGTATATTACCGATGGATTTTCTCCTGAGTCAGATTTCGTATTTCACGTAATTACGGGTACTCTGTCGATCCTTCGGATCATAATTCTATCCTGATCGGAACCGTGACATGCACGCATTTGTAATCATGTCATTTGATGTCTTGTCAGTTGGCTTATTTCTCATCCGCCCTCCACCTCGATGCGACGATGTTCTGTACCTACCACTTATTTAATACCTGTAAAGGAGGGAGCAATGTTTAAATCGAGAAAAGAGGGACAATACCGGGCATTGGTTATCGGCATTTGTATTATTATCATGTCCGTTGCCACGGATATCGTTGCCCAGATCCCTGTCACAATCGAAGAGCGCACCTATTCATTCAATGACTCGCTCTGCCGCAGGGACATTCATC
>CAZVNK010000377.1:0-3238 GCA_964628115.1 uncultured Ignavibacteriaceae bacterium
CCGATAGTCTGTATCATCCGGATATTCGGTCAAATGTCAGCGACAAATCTCGAACTGGTTTTTTTCACTACAATCAGTATCTCCAACATGGTACACTGGTGGCAGGCGTTTATGGCGCAGTTGCCGGTAATTATATCTATTCAACCTCATCGCCAATGGATAAGGTTCGCAATACACCGGTCACTCATGGTGAGGGTATTGTCGGTGCGGCGCCGAACTCGGATATGATACTACACTGTTATTGGGATGGCACCAATTATGTTGAGGATCTGAAATATGTTCTCGATTCATGTCTTCCGGTGGACGTGGTCAACATGAGTTGGGGAATATTCGTCGCCGATCCCGCTCTGAGAGACCTTTTGCTGATAGGTTATCAAAAACACAATATAACCTTTGTGGCATCGTCCGGAAACAATATAGAGGACAAATATGAGGCTCCCTATTTAATATGGCCGGCCGCCTTCTATACCAACCGGGAGGATTTTGTGATCGGAGTCACCTACTCCGACACAACTAGATTTCCTGCGCCAGGTGCAAATTGGGGTGAACATGTGGATATTATGGCGCCGGGCGTAGATATTCTGACAACCGGTCCTGAACAGTCATGGACAGATGAAACCTGGTCATATCATTCGGGAAGTTCCTATGCCGCACCTTTGGTTTCCGCAACTATTGCCAACATGCGTACCATACTGGAGTTTCCAACACCTACATTGTGGGATATTCTGAAAGTATCATGTGATCCAAAGCCGGAACCGCTTATTTCAGGCGAATGGGATCCTAAATCCGGATATGGCAAAATCAATATGGAATTGGCAGTCAGGGGAATGCTGAATCGATTTTGCGATACAGTACCAGGAGATATTAACGCCGATTGCAGTGTCAATCTCGCTGACATATTCAGCCTCATGAATTGGATATACTTTGATAGTGACACTCTCTGGGTTCCGCCTGCTATGGCTGATATCAACGCCGACTGTGAAGTCAACCTGCTGGACATATTATACCTCATATCATACTTGTTCCGGGACGGGCCTGCGCCACAGGTAGGATGCGCGGGAAAGGATATTGCCGACTCACGGCAGGATGGTGACGGCATAATCGTTGCCCAGAATTATCCGAATCCGTTTAATCCAACCACGACATTTCAATTCACGCTACCGGAGGCGTCCGATTACATAGTAAGCATCTACAACGTAGTCGGTCAGACCGTGGATGAAATCAAAGGCCAAAGCGGGCCGGGGACGGTCTCGGTCAACTGGGATGCCGGCAATCTTGCATCGGGGATGTACTTTTACAAAATCCAGGCCGGAAAATTCAGCGAAACCAAGAAGATGGTTATCCTGAAATAGTATGATGTAACTGGGAGGCAGGTGACAACCGGTCATCTGCCTCTCGGCTTTCTTAATTGACTCGGAGGACTCGTATGGACTTGCACAGTGCAATCGATACATCGTCGTTGAGCATTGACCGGCTGGTGCCGCGCAAATTGCAATTGTATGTCGTTATTCTCGTTATTGCCTATATGATATTCGGATGCGTCAGCAATCATCTGCGAACCGTTTATAATAACGATAATCGAATTGTCGAGTATGTTATCCTTCAGTTTTTCATGATCGGAACGATACAACTGGTCGCGCTCTTGTTCATCATAAACTTCGCGCATCTGCAAGTCAGCCCATCCCACTGGGGATTTACTTTCGGTCGGGGATTGAAAATCAACCTGATTATCGCGGCAGTCACGTCAATCCCGCTTCTGGGTGCAAGCGGAATCGGTTTCTCGATTCAGGATTTCTTCCTCCCGTTTCGAATTGTCGGCGCGACGGTTGAGGAGTTGGTATTCAGAGTGCTACTGATCTGCATGTTGATTTCTAAATTCGGTCAGGGCAAGGGACGCGTGTTTCTCGCGATTTTGATCAGCGCGATTCTCTTTACGATTGTTCATATTCCATCGAAAGACCAGACGATGCTGGTCGGGATTTTTGCCAGTTCAATCATAATGGGGTATATATATTACCGGACGCGGTCGATCTTTTTCTTGGTATTTTCCCACGTGGTGTGCAATACCGCGGCGACATCGGGCATCATCGGCGGGCTTGTCGCGGTCGGAATGTATATCCTTCTGGCACACGTCGGTCAAAAGATGAATACCCGGGATAAGCTTCGAGCGCAATCATCATTTGAACCACCGATATAAACCGTTAACACGCTGAACATTTCACGGTTACTTTCGTAGATTGAGTTAAAAGCGCAAACCTTAATCATGGATAATCACATGGTACGCACAGCGTTTATGTATTTGTTTCTGATTGCTCTTATCTCGGCGTCCGCCGCCGCTGATGTGACACTGGCAAAACGTCATCAAATCGGACTGAGTGTGGGAATGTGCAATCAGGCTACCGACTACCGTACCGAGATCAGCGCAGGATCGGTTACGACCTCGGTGGACAATTCCGGCGTTTACGGCGGTCTTAAATACGGATACTGGGTACAGGAAAATCTCGCGTTTACGATCGAGGCAGGCGCCATGATGACCGACGTCGACATTGAAGTGGATGGCTCCGACGTATCGACCACAACGGCATCGGTGGTTCAGTTTCGTATCGGCATGAAATATTATTTCCTCAAGGCGACGCCGGAACTATCGGTTCGCCCGTTTGTCGGCGCGGCGTTCGGCCCGTATTTCGGCAGTCAGTCGAAGACCGAAGTCGGTGCGGAAATCGTCAATGAATCGCGAACCGAAACCGCTGTCGGCGGGCGGCTCGGGATGGGAATGGATTTCGTATTGGGACGACGTTTTGTCATGGAAACCGCTTTCGGGTACAATTTCCTGTCGGATTTCAGCGAACCGATCGGCGGTAGCAAAAACTACAGCGGACCAGAGTTTCGCTTCGGCTTGAGTTTCGTGTTCGGCGGGGGCAAAGGCAGGTAATTATCGCCTGTTTGATTTCACGTATTTTGCGCTTGGAAATATCACCGTCTTCCATTACCATATACGATATAATCCGGGAATCCAAAACCGGATCGAATCGGGAGAATCATTCATGCTGACCGGAATACATTTTCTGTTGACATACGCCTGCACCTACGAATGCGATCATTGCTTTTTGTATTGTTCGCCGAATTCGGAGGGAACATTTACCATTGATCAAATTCGATGCGTGCTCGAGGACGCAAAACGTATACCGACCGTGGAGTGGGTGTATTTCGAGGGCGGCGAGGCGTTCATGTATTATCC
>CAZVNK010000378.1:0-3230 GCA_964628115.1 uncultured Ignavibacteriaceae bacterium
GGGTTTGCACGGTTAAAAAGAGGAAGATAAATATCAACGACAGATAATAAAACACGTCGCGGCTGTCCAAAACGCCGCGCGCAATATTGTTGAAATGATAATCTATCGACAAAAACTCCAGAATGTTGGCGATGAATCCGGGGAAGAGGAAAATAACCTTGTCCACGATGAAAAAGAAAAAGATAATCACGAACGACAGAATAAACGATACGATCTGGTTCTGGGTCAGCGCCGAGGTGAAAATCCCGATCGAAAGATACACGCCGACGACGAAAAACAGACCGATGTATCCGGCGATGGTCGCGCCGACGTCGGGTTCCCCCAAAAAGGTAATGGAGATGAAATGAATCATCGTCAGCACCAATGTCACCACGATCAACAAATATGCGGCGATATATTTGCCCAGCACCAACTGCCAGTCCTTGATCGGCAGAGTCATTAAGAGTTCAATCGTACCGAGCCGCTTTTCCTCGGAGAGCAGGCGCATCGATACCGCCGGTATGAAAAACAGCAGAATAAACCGAATGATACCGAACAACCCCCGCAAATCGGGCGTGTTGCTGAGAAACATCCCGGTGGAAAACTGCCAGCCCGCGATCAATAAAAAGAGCGTGATGACCACGTACGCCACCGGAGAATCGAAATACGCTTTGAATTCCTTTTTGGCAAGGACCGCTATCTGCCGCATATCAGCGCTCCCTTCCGGTGAGTTGTCGGAAGACGTCTTCCAGCGACGTTTCTTCGCGTTTCATTTCCAGCAGGACCGTGTTGTTGTCCATGCACAATCTGAAAATGTCTTCGCGGGGATCGACACCCTTGACCGATTCGAGATGAATCTCATGAAGCCCTTCGGTGATCGGATCATCTTTGACGATTCGGTCGATTCCGGGCACGGTGACGATTTTCTCGAGGAACGTGTCGCAGTTGTTTTTTACCTGCAGGGAAATCCGCCCCTTGCCCTCGAACGAGGCCTGCAGTTCCGAGGGAGTGCCGTCCGCAACCAGATCACCCTCGCTGATAATCAGCACGCGGTTGCAGGTCGCCTCGACTTCATGCAGGATATGGGAGCAGAGAATGACGGTTTTTTCCTGCCCGAGATTTTTGATGAGATTGCGAATTTCTATGATTTGGTTGGGATCCAGTCCCACCGTCGGTTCGTCCAGAATCAGAATCTCCGGATCGTGCACCAGCGCCTGCGCCAGTCCGACCCGCTGGCGATACCCTTTGGAGAGTTCGCCGATATTCTTGTGCACGACACCCTCGAGGCCGCAAGTCCCGATTACCTCTTTGATGCGATTGCCGTTGTTCGTTCCATCGGAGCGCATGCGGTACATGAAGTTGATATAATCGACCACGTTCATGTCGAGATACAACGGCGCATTTTCGGGCAAATAGCCGATTCGTTTGCGGACTTCGAGTGATTCGGAATGAATGGAATGGTTGTCGACCAGTACGTTTCCGGACGTGGGGGAGAGATAACAGGTGATAATTCTGACGGTGGTGGTCTTACCGGCGCCGTTGGGGCCGAGAAAACCCAGCACCGTTCCCTTTTCTATCTCAAACGATATATTATTAACGGCCAGCGCCGTTCCGTAATACTTTGTCAGATTCTGAACCGTTATCATAAAGCGACTTTTAACAATTAAATATTTTAGACCTCACACAAGGCGATAAAATATGCAAAATCCTCCAATTGTCAATCTGTAATTTTTTTTTACCACCGGACGTCGATCCGGTTCCGAAAAAAATACGAAATTTCAATATGCCATCAACGTTTCGGCCTGCTTGAGGATTTTCTCAGTGCTCGGCAGGCAGTGTTCGTCGCCGTCCTTGCCGTATGCCACGCGGCTGTCGAGCGCATGCAGGATTTGCACCGGCGCATCGAGATAATCAAACAGGTTTTTCGCGATATGGGCCGCAATGGTCGGTCCCACGCCGCCGTGAAAACGATCCTCCGAAACCACCAGCACGCGGGAGCAGTCTTCGACCGCCCTGTCAATCGCCGGCCAGTCAATCGGTTTGACCGTACGCAGGTCGATCACACGGGCGTTGATTCCGCGTTCGGCCAGAATATCCGCCGCCCGCAGTGAAATCGGCAGGGTGATACCGTAGCTGATAATGACCATATCGACGGCGTTTTCATTGTAGATTTTGGCTTTGCCGAATGGGATCAACTCGTCAATCGGGGGGTATTGCGCCATGATATTACGGCCTTCCCAGTCACGACGGTTGTAGAGCGCCACCGCCTCGCAGAAAATCGCCGGATCACCACTGACATAGGCGGTGCGCATGAGTCCGACCGCGTCGGCGGAATTCGACGGAATAATCACGTGCAGGCCGGGAATGTTGATAAACGATCCCAGGTTGGCTTCGGAATGCCACATCGCACCGGCGCCCTGTTTGTAACCGCCATACGAGGTGCGGATAATCATTGGCATTCGGAAATGCGTATTCGAGCGCTGATAGCAGGTTGCGATACGGTCTTTCAACTGCTGATAGCCGGGACTGAAATAGTCGATAAACTGGATTTCAGGTAGCGGCACGCGTCCCTGATAGGCATGGCCCACGGCGCGGCCCAGGATTCCGGCCTCGTCCAGAGGCGTATTGAACACCCGGTCGCTTCCGAAAGCGCGTTGCAAATGTTGCGTGACCAGAAACACGCCGCCTTTGCCCCTGAGATTACGCATGACCTCTTCGCCTTTGGCGAAAGTCTCTTTCGGAAAATCGGCGACGTCCTCGCCGAATAAAACCGCATCGTCGGACAGCAGTAGTAAATCAAAAAGGCAGTAATTGATGGCTTTGCGCATCAGCATGGGAGGTTGGTTTTCGGGAAGCTCCGGTGTTTCGAGAAGTCCCATCTCATGAAATTCGCGGTATCGTTCGGCCCGCGATTCACCTCGCTCGGCGATTATTTGTCGCCATCGATCCTCGGCGGTTTCATGCTTGTAGCTGTATACTTTGCCGAGTATATCCTCGATCTTTTTCAATTGTATATCGGATGTCGTCTCGACGGAAATCGCTTTAACCTCTTCATCCACTTCTTTAAATATGTGCAGTATCTCTTGGGGTGATAATATGTTGTCGATTATATACTCTTTGGCGACCGTGCGCAGGGGATCGTTGTCGATATGATATGACTGCTCATCTGATTCCATGTAATGCGATTGATCGTCCGAGCCGGAATGCGATTCCAGACGTACCACGTTGATATTGGCCAGTGCGGAGCTTTT
>CAZVNK010000379.1:0-1615 GCA_964628115.1 uncultured Ignavibacteriaceae bacterium
GACCGATTCGACCCGGAACGACAAATTCGACCTGACCGGCGGCGAGTTGGATTTCGATCTGTCCGATGGCGAGCTGAAACGGGTGCGAGCCGCCAATCAGGCATATTCTTACTATGCCCCCGCTCCCGGCGACAGCGCCGAAGTGATCGAAAATTACGCCTCCGGCGACACGATCACCTTCTTTTTGGAGGATGAAAACCTCACCGCGGTCAATGTCATCGGCGGTGCCGAGGGAGAATACCTGAACGGCAAAAAAACCGAAAACGATTCGGGATTCGTCTATACCGTCGATTCGGTTCAGTATTCCGGTGACGCGATCGATTATCGGATGATCGATTCCACCATCACCCTGTCGGGCGCGGCCCGCGTTTCGAGCGCCGAGATGTCGCTGACCGCCGCCCGGATCGACTTTCTGACCGCCCGTGATCTGGTGAAAGCCTATGATGATTCCGCCGTGGTCGATTCGCATTTTATCTATGTTCCGGTGGTGCTCAACGACGGTTCCGATGAGTTGTTCGGATCGTATCTGGAGTTCTCGCTGGATACCGAGCGCGGATTACTGCGTCAGGCAAAATCGGAATACCAGGAAGCCTATTATCGAGGCAAAGATCTGTACCGCCATGAAAAAGAGGTGTTTTATGTCGACGGGGGAATGTATACCAGTTGCGATCTCGACGAACCGCATTTTCACTTCTGGTCGCGACACATGAAAATGATCCGGGGCGACCGGATTATCGTCCGTCCCGTAGTGTTTTATATCGAAAAGGTTCCGATCCTGGCATTCCCATACTATGTCTTTCCCATCAAGCCGGGGCGGCATTCCGGCTTTCTGCCGTTCAAGTTCGGCAATTTCGAGCGGGGAGCCCGTTATCTCGAAAACGTCGGGTATTACTGGGCCGCCTCGCAATACTGGGACTGCAAAGCCTGGCTCAACTATTACGAGGATTACGGACTGAAATTCAACGGCAACGTCCGTTATAACGTCCGCTACCTGTTGTCAGGATATGTCAGCGGTTCATATACCACCGACACCGAATACGACGGCAATTATCAAAAACAGAAGGACGTCCGTTGGGATTTCAACTTCAATCACGATCAAACCGTTTCGCCGACCTTCAGTATCAAGGCCAATGGGACATTCGTTTCGGACAAAAGCTTTTATACGGATTTTTCCAATGATCAGGACGACCGTCTGAATCGCAATCTTCGCAGTCAGTTGTCGCTGTCGAAAAAGTTCGGTCGCGCCTCTCTTACCGCCCAGTTTATTCACAGTGAGGCGCTCGATGACGAATCCCGCTCGGATAATTTCCCGTCTGCGTCGATATCGTTCCCGTCGCGCGCACTCTTCGGCAGTCCGAAAAAAGATGCCGAGGGAAACGAGAATCGACATTTTTATCATGATATTTACACCAGCTATAGGGTCAGTGTGAACAATTACAGCTCGCGTTCGACTTTGGACGACGGCACGCGCACCCGCAAGGAATTCCTGACCGTCCACCACACCACCGGAATCAGCACGTCGTTTTCAATATTGAAATACATGAAACTCAGTTTAAACGTTCCGTACCAGGAGACGTGGTACAAAGTCTTTGAACCCGATCAAAGTCTGGATGCC
>CAZVNK010000379.1:1675-3224 GCA_964628115.1 uncultured Ignavibacteriaceae bacterium
GCATCAATGCCTCCACCGATTTGTATGGTACCGTCGAACCGCACCTGTTCGGTTTGGAGGGATTTCGACATGTCCTGACGCCCAATGTGGGATTTTCCTGGTCCCCGGCAATCGATAAAAACAACCTGCTGAAAACCTACACCGGAGCCGGCGGGGGAAGCGGTTCCGAAAGCAAGTCGATGAATCTTTCATTGCGACAGATTTTCCAGATAAAGGTGAAAAGCGGGGAGGCCACCAAAACATTGGAACTGCTGACTCTCAACAGCAGTTGTAGTTATAATTTCGAAGCCGACGAGAATAAGTTTTCCAATGTGACCACTTCCGCCCAGACCAATTTGCTGAAATATATTACGCTTACCGGTTCGATGACTCATAGCCTGTATGAACCCAATACCGACAATCTGCACTGGTGGTCGCCTTATTTGTTGAATGTCAGCGTACGAAGCAGTTTCAGCACCAGTGGGTCTATCGGCAAATATAAGACCTCGTCCGCCTGCCACGGGCCGAAATGCGACGAACACGATATCGAAACTGCCGAACAGTCATGGCGGTTTTCGATCAGCCATCAATATTCCGAATCCGGGCGGGGGAGTAGTTTTTACAAAACGCATGCGGTGAATTTTAACGGTGAGATCGAACCGACTCCCAACTTGCACATCTCCTACAGTCAGTATTATGACATCGCCAATCACAAAACCATCAGCCGTCGTATCGAAATAACAAAGAAGCTACATTGTTGGGAGGGTTCGTTTTACTGGATTCCCGACGGCTCCAACCGGGGATATTATTTCAGGATCAACGTGATTCAAATCCCCGATATCAAGTTCGAAAAATCGGAATCCGGTGTCAGAGGCGCGTTTTTCTAAGGCTCCCGGCGGCACCCCCCGCTAAACCCCCATTATTACTGCTTTTTTTGAACGTTTATTATGTTTTTTTGTTGACAATATATACAACTACCGGCTTTTTTTCCCTTAGAAAAGGAGAGCAGTCAAGGTAGAAACCCTTAACAGGAGAGGAATGGTAGAATGACCAAGGAAGAAATGATTGCCAAGATTGCCGATGATGCCAACATCAACAAGCGTCAGGCATCGGATGCCCTCAAGAGCTTCTTCAGCAACGTGACCTATTCGTTGAAAAAGGGCAAAAAGGTCAGCTTCGTCGGATTCGGCACCTTCACTGTCAACAAGAGAAAAGCCCGTATCGGCCGCAATCCGCAGACCGGCGCCAAGATCAACATCCCGGCCTCCAAGGTTCCGCATTTCCGCGCCGGAAAATCATTGCGCGAAGCGATCAAGAAATAGCGCCTCGCGTCGGCAAATTATGAGGCAGAGCGTCTGCTCTGCCTTTTTTTATGGTTGACCCGGCTCATTTCGGGAAGTACTTTATTAATTTGTTAGAGGACGATTAAAGATGGCATCGAGAAAGAAAAAGAACGGAAACGGTGAGAAAAAACGCAAACTGCTGGGAATACTGCTGATTCTCTTTGCGGCACTACTGCTCATCTCGCTGGTGACGCATTCCGGGTGGGATGATCGGCGCATCACTTCGC
>CAZVNK010000380.1:0-3221 GCA_964628115.1 uncultured Ignavibacteriaceae bacterium
ATCTTGTCGCCGAGACGCAAACATTAGCAGGCGGCATTTTCTTCCAGAATGTAATAACCCCACAACCGCTCGGCTGATTACTGCCCTATAGTTAGTTTCTCGAATCCATGATGAAAAACCGGGAACGTTTGGTCGTGAAAAGGGGTTTGTATTTATGATTACATTTACCGAAGGGTTATTTCGATTTGCGTGGCATTGGCTTTACTATTCTGTTTGTGACAGTGTTGTTTGGTGTTTCGCTTTCTTCATTTGCTTCATGGACGGTCGATCTTGAGGGTGGCGGGGCGTTCAGCGGGTACAACGACGTGCAAATCCCCCGTGATATCGGGACTGAGTTTTCGCTTACCGATGATTTTGTATCCGACAATGAGATGTATTACCGGATTCGGGTGAGTTATGCGTTTAATGATCGTCATTCGATCAGCGCCCTGGTCGCGCCGTTACGGGTCGATGCCGGCGGCTTGGCGGGCAAGGATATTCTGTTTGAAGGGGTGACATTTCCCGACGGAACACAGCTTGATGCAAAATACCGGTTCGATTCCTATCGTCTGACCTATCGCTATGATTTCGATCGACAGGGCGCATTCCGTGCGGGGGTCGGATTCACGGCCAAAATCCGCGACGCGGAAATCAGCCTTAACGGAGGCGGGATGTCATCGAAAAAGACCAATACCGGTTTTGTCCCGTTGATCAATTTCAAAGCCCTCTGGTTGCTGTCATCCTATTTCAGTCTGTCCGTCGATGGTGACGCGCTGGCCGCACCGCAGGGACGGGCGGAGGACGTCGCGGTGAGTATGCTATATCATCCATCCGGCGGAATCGCTTTCAAAGCCGGCTATCGCATTCTTGAGGGAGGCGCCGACGTGGATGAGGTGTACAATTTCGCGCTGGTGCATTTTCTGTTTGCCGGGGCGGTGCTGTCGTTTTAACGGTTTCGTTTTCTCTTTATCTCAACCGATTCGAATCCGATGTGTAGAATTTCATAGACATCGCGATTATTTCTTCCATATATTTCATCAGCGGACAAGATGGGAGGATAATATGAGTTTGCTTGAAATCGAAAAAGCGGAAGGCATTGCGACCGTTACGATGGTACACGGCAAGGTGAATGCCATCAATGAGGGACTGGTGGATGAACTGCATGAAAGTCTGGTTGGGATGGAGAATGATCCCGGCATTTCGGGTATTATTCTGACCGGACGCGGGAAGTTTTTTTCGTTCGGGCTGGATATTCCCGAATTGTATGACTATACCCCGGAGCGGTTCCGCTCGTTTCTGGAGAAATTCACCGGATTGTATACGCGAATGTTTCTGTATCGCAAACCGCTGGTGGCGGCTATCAACGGCCACGCCATCGCCGGAGGGTGCATGTTAACGCTTCCGGCCGACTACCGGATCATGGCCAGCGGTAAGGGACGAATCGCATTGAACGAGATCAATCTCGGATCGAGCGTGTTTGCCGGATCGGTGGCGATGCTGAAGCTGTGCGTCGGGGTGAAAAGCGCGACCAAGATTCTCAAGAGCGGGGCGATGTTTTCGGCCGAAAGCGCCTATGAGTTGAACCTGGTGGACAAAGTGGTGGAACCGGATGAATTGGTCGAAATGGCCGATAACAAGGTGCATGAATTCATCGAGAAGGATGCCACGGCCTACGGCAGTATCAAACGGCTGATCCGTCAACCGGTGGCCGAGCAGATGATTCGATACGAGCCGGCGTCGCTCGATGAGTTTATCGATATCTGGTATTCCGACAACACAAGGAAAAGACTGCGGCAGGTTGAAATTCGTTCATGACAGGGAAAGGACATTACCCGAGATGATTAAATCGTTGATATGCCTGATGGGATTTTTGTTTTTGTGTTCACCGTTTCTGCCGGCCGGATCGTTGCCGGATTCGGTGATGAGTCATGCCGACTCGGTGGCATTGTTGGAGGCGTACAGTGTATTTCTGGATTATCCGGTGTCGCTGGATACGATCGAAATCGATTTGGATTCGACCAAGGCGGTGCAGATGTATCAGAAATATCAACTGCTGACGATGATGTCGGCCGATCCGGATATCATCAAAACCGCCTGGAGCAGGGTGGAACGCAAACGGTATCAGCGTTATGATATGGCGATGTCACCGCCGTCCGATTCGCTGTATTACCGGCTTTATCGGGGACAACAGGGTAAAATGACGGCCTGCACATTCCGGGGAGATCACTACGTTGTCGAAATGAAATATCCTTTCGATGATACGGTATTCATCGAGCGGCGCTTCATCATCCCGGAGGTCGACGTTGGGCTGATCAGCGCTCGTCTGGCCAACCCGCTGTTCGTGATGACGACCAAAAGAGAAACCGTGACGTATCCTTTCGGCCATGGGGCAATTATTTCTTTTGATACCTTAAAGCATGCGGAAACGCTGATCTCAAAGTTGGATTCGGAAGTCATGTTGATCGAGCGAACGTTCGGTGTCACAGCCGATTCGATGATGCAGGTGTATCTGGTGACCAACACCCGTGAGTTGGTCAATTCCCCGATGGCGACTGTTTCCCGAGCGATTCAGGAAAACAACATGCTGTTGGCTGATCTGGTAACGACCGATTTCGGTGATGAATCGAAATGCGAAGCCATGGCGGTTCGAATCGGTCGGGAACTGGTGCATGTCATCATCGGCGGTTCGGAGGCGTACGGCATGGGCTATGTGTATCAGCCGATGATCCGAGAGGGATTGTCCGCGATGCTGTACGGTGATGGAATCCGGTCATGTGCCGATCAGATGGAATCGATACAATCGCAATTGAAAAACAGCAAACGGCTACCGCTCGACACCATGATGGCGCATTACGACAGTCTCGACGCGCAAAACCAATCGGCCTTCGCCGGTTGCCTGATGCGTTTCCTGTTTGACCGATACGGTGTCGATCGGTTCGCGTCATTCTGTCGTTCTTATCAGGCGAATGATGATATGACCGCAATGTTGAAAACCGTATTGAGGCCCGGGGCGTAAACGAGATCGTCCGGGTAGCAAGGCGGCACGTCGTGCCGGGGCCGTGATCCACCGGCAGGACGCACTGACGGCGCGGGCCTGCAGATAATCTTGTTGTCCAGATCAAGGCCCGGCATACAATGGACTCAGGTTGCCCGCCGTGGTCCAAGGCAAGCAGCCATTGGAAAAGGGCCTACTCGGGCCATTTGTCAGTTAACTTGATCGTGACGAATGGGGTTTGCAGATC
>CAZVNK010000381.1:0-3215 GCA_964628115.1 uncultured Ignavibacteriaceae bacterium
CCGCTTTGCAATGCCGCCAGGCTGAATGTAATCTCCCCGCAATCATGATATATCGCCCGTCCCCCGGTAATACGCCGAATCACCGGCGTGTTTTCCGGAAGTCTCTCCGTGTCAATCACCTCATCGACCCGCTGATTGTATCCGATCGTCACCGCCGGACGGTTCCAGGAATACAGTCGTAATACCGCAACCGACGGCGGTTCCGGCTCGCAAAACCGCTCGAACAGCCAGGTATCGAATGCCATATTGAAATACGGATCGGCATTCGGTGTATAATAAAACAAGCCCTCTTTCATGTGTCGCTCTTCTGAGTTAATCCTTTCAGTATCCATACGATCAACATACGATGAAAAATCTCGCCTGACAAGCCTGTCCGATCGAATTCAGTTTCTTATTGCATATGAAATTGCGGGAATTTATACTCTCATCATGCCGATTGATACACAATTAACTCCGACCAGAAAACTCACGCTGGCGATTTTGACCCTGATCGCACTGATTATTGTCGGAACGATCGGGCTGACCACGCTGGAACAAATGGCGCCGCTGGACGCGCTGTACATGACCATCATCACCCTGTCAACCGTGGGTTTCGGTGAAATATCCCCCCTGCATCCGTCCGGACGATTGTTTGTCATCGTCCTGATCGTCTTCGGTGTCATGGGGGCGACCTACGGCGCTTCCTCACTCGGACAGGTGATTCTGGAAGGGGAATTGCGCAGAATTATGGGGAGAAGAAAAATGGATAAGCGAATAAAACGGCTTTCCAACCATCATATTATCGCCGGATTCGGGCGCGTCGGGCGGCAGGTGGCCGAAGAATACCTGCGGGAAAAAATACCGTTCGTCGTCATCGAAAACGACAACAACGCCGTCAACACCCTCGACACGTTCGGCTATCTCTATATTGCCGGGCATGCGACCGAAGACGACGTGCTTCTGGCGGCGGGACTGGATCGTGCCAAAGTCCTGGTTTCCACGCTTCCCAGTGAGGCGGACAACGTGTATCTCGCTCTGACCGCACGGCACATCAACGCGACCATGCGGATTATCACGCGCGCGGATCAGCCCGACGGGGAGAAAAAACTGCGACGGGCCGGCGCCAATGTCGTGGTCAGTCCGCACGTTCTGGGCGGAACCCGGATGGCGATGGCGTCACTGCGTCCCAATGTCGTGGATTTCATGCAAATGGCCACTCTGGGAGACGCCGGCTTGGGAATCGAAGAAATCAGCGTTCCGGAAAACTGTCGCTTTGGAGGTAAGTCCCTGATAGATTCCGGCTTGAAAGCGGAATTCGGTGTCACCGTCATCGGCATCAAAAAACCCAATCAGCCGATACAAATAAATCCCAACCCCAAAGCCGTTATCGAAGACGGCGACATTCTTGTTTTGGTCGGTGAGGGGAATAAGTTGCGGGAACTGGCCTCGCATTTGAATTAGGCCGGATATATTTTATTCCGCCGAATGTTTCTGCTTGCGACTTCCCTGATACATTTCATATCGTAGCAGTCGGGATTCCAACTGGCCGTTGTACAACGTGATCCGGCGTGACGTCCGCAGTCCGACGCTCTTGGCCGCCGCCATATTGCCGGTAAAAACAAACGCATTATACCCGTCGTATTTCGTTTTAAGCGTATCTCCGATCATTCGATACAGCGACCCGATATCCGCCACCGACAGCCGTTCACCATACGGCGGATTTATAATCAACACGCCCGGCCCGGCGGGTGGATTCTGCGCCGAGAAATCTTTCTGCTCGAAGACGATGTCACGATCCACTCCGGCCCGTTTGGCATTGGCCCGCGATTCTTTGATGGCGGCGTTATCTTTGTCGGAACCGATTATTTTGCATGGCGAATCCGTTAGGATCCGTCCGCGAGCCTCGGCGACCACTTTCGCAAACAATCCCCTGTTGAAATCCTTCATGCGCTGAAAACCGAATTGCCCGCGAATCAATCCCGGTGCGATTCGCCGCGCCATCAGCGCCGCCTCGATAACGAACGTCCCCGAACCGCACATGCCGTCGATCAACGGCGATGTCATATCCCATTCGCTGAGCATGATAATCCCAGCCGCCAAAACCTCGTTGATCGGCGCTTTTCCCGCCTCGGTGCGATAGCCTCGACGATGAAGCGATTCTCCGGAGCTGTCCAGCGCCAGCGTGGCGCGGTTTTCATGCACATGCAAATTGATTCGCAAATCGGGATGGATCAAATCCACCGAAGGGCGCCGTCCGGCGCGGTCACGGATTTGATCGACCACCGCGTCCTTGACTCGCTGGGCCGCAAATAGTGAATTGTCGATGCCGGAATGACTGACCACGGCGTCGACCGCCATCGTCATGGCCGGATCAAGAAACTTCCCCCAATCCACCGAGCGCGTCTGTCGATAAAGCTGATCGCCGTCGGCGCATCGAAAAGCCCGGATCGGTCGCAAAATCCGTATCGCCGTTCGACAGTGTATATTCGCCGCGTACATCAGCCGTAAATCGCCGGAAAATTCCACCGACCGATTCATTGGATGAATGTCATCCGCGCCAAGTGCACCCAATTCGGCGGCAAGAACGTTCTCCAACCCATACAGGGTTTTGGCAACCATGCGAAACGTATACTGCGACTTGTGTTCGGTCATATCGGGGAATGCGTGTATCGAAGCGACCGGATTACCGGCCGAAGCGGATATCAGCCCTTATATTATACCCATAATAAAATACGCCCAGGAGGACTCGAACCCCCAACCTTCTGGTCCGTAGCCAGACGCTCTATCCAGTTGAGCTATGGGCGCATTCAAACAGCGAGGACAATATATCGTTAAACCAATGAAAATGTCAAATGAAATTAGAAAAATGTTGTCCGAAAGGATGCGGTTATTCCTGAAAGGCCGCAAAATAGACGATCACGACCGCGATTATGGCAAACAATATGAAAATTAACGCGAGCGGAAATTTACGGGATGTGGCCCCTCCCGGGTGACCACTTATTTGCATCGTATCCTCCGCCTGCCGGATGACACTGAGAATTTCGTTTTCCCGCAACAGGGCTTCATCACTTTCGCCGCCGATCGTCACGGGAGATACTTCCGGCGAATGCTCCCCTCCCTCCACTTCTTCGACGCGAATGGCGATCACGGTTACATTGTCCTGCCCCCCACGATCATTGGCGAGTTGAATCAGATTGTCGACGATCTTGTTGACATCGGTTCCGCATGACTTGGCC
>CAZVNK010000382.1:0-3204 GCA_964628115.1 uncultured Ignavibacteriaceae bacterium
CAACTGCTACACCGTTTGTCCGGCCATGCCACTGAACGATCCGCTCAATGACGGCGTATCAATCTGGCTCGGCGGCAAGGTGTCCAACGCCCGCCACGAACCGATGTTCTCCAAGCTGGCGATTCCGTTTATCCCCAACAATCCGCCGCGCTGGCCGGAAGTTACCACGGCCACTCGCAATTTGGTGGAACTGTGGGCGGATAACGCGCGCAAATACGAACGTATGGGAGAATGGATCAATCGTATCGGTTGGCCCAAATTCTTCAAGATGTCCGGTATCGAGTTCCAGAAGCAACACATCGACGACTTTAAGCACGCCGGACTGACCTTTAAACGGTCCACACATTTAACCTTTTAAGAGGTAATATCGTGGCTAAAACAGTAGAGGAAATCGCTGACGCCATGTTCAACATGGTGAGTGATGCTCAGGGTCAGAAGAAGTTGAAACCTATGGATCTGACCAAGGCGATGGTCTCAATCTTCGGTGATGTTACCTGGCCATGCAGCAACTCATCGACTCCGGCAAATGCGTGTATACGTATTTCGGAGGCAGTTACATAGAGCTTCCGCATAAAGAGGGCGCCGCGAACGATTAATACCCGGCGCCTCGGGTTTAACATGTATGGCTGATACTGTACCGCGGATTGTAATCGCCGGGCTTTCCGGTGATTCGGGAAAAACGATAGTCAGCATGAGTCTTTTGACCGCTTTGCGGCGAAAGGGGCTGGCTATCGCCGTATTCAAGAAAGGCCCGGATTATATCGATGCCGCCTGGCTGGGGAATGCGGCGGGGACAACCTGCCGCAATCTCGACACCTTCCTGGTGAAGCCGGATGACGTCGTGGGGACGTTCTTTGCCCATGCCGGAGACTCCGAGCTGGCCGTGATCGAAGGCAATCGCGGCCTGTTCGACGGCAAGGATGCCGTCGGCACGCACAGCACCGCCGAACTGGCAAAACTGCTCAAGGCGCCGGTGGTCATCGTGGTGCATGTCACCAAGACCACTCGCACCGTGGCGGCGTTGATTGCCGGATGCCGGCAATTCGATCCCGACCTTGATATCCGCGGCGTGATTCTTAATCGTATCGCCGGACCGCGTCATCAAAAGGTCATTACCGATGCAATCGAGCAGTACTGCGGTCTGCCGGTTCTTGGCGCTATCCCCAAACTGGGCGATGACGCCGCCTTGATTCCCGGCCGTCACCTGGGTCTGGTTCCGCCGGCGGAATTCGGATCACAATCAGCCATCGATGATAAACTGAATTAAATAGCCGAGACATATCTTTCGGTCGACAGACTCCTGCAAATCGCAACCGACACCGAACCACTCGAGACACGGCACATGAAAACGTCTCCTCCACTGCAACCACAGACGACGATCGGTTATTTCAACGATTCCGTGTTTACGTTTTATTATCCGGAAAATCTGGAGGCCCTGGAAAAGGCCGGAGCGCGGCTGATACCGATCTCATCGCTTTCGGACACCTCCCTGCCCGACGTCGACGGCCTGTATATCGGCGGCGGATTTCCGGAAACGCATGCCGAACGACTGGCCGCCAACCGCCCCCTGCTTGAAGCGGTGAAACGGCAGTCCGAAGCCGGTTTGCCGATATACGCCGAATGCGGCGGATTGATTTTTCTGGCGCGGTCGCTGACCATCGGTGAAAAATCCTATCCCCTCGCCGGCGTTTTCCCGGTCGATCTGGCCATGCATACCCGACCGGTCGGTCATGGCTATACGCGACTGACCGTCGATCGCGACAATCCGTTTTATGACCGTGGCGCCGTGATAACCGGCCACGAGTTTCATTACTCCGGCCCGGTAACGACTCCGCCGGACGACATGACATGCCTGCAGGTTGATATGGGTATCGGTTGTGGTGGGAAACGTGACGGATTGGTTGTTCACAAGACACTGGCAACATATACTCATATCCATGCCTGCGGCGTTACGTCATGGGCGGAGCGGTTCACGGCCAATGCAATACGGTACCGTCGTCAATGTCAACAACGGACCACCGATTGCGAAAACGATTCCGATTCGACAATGGTCGGTGACATGAATGCGGGATTTGTGAGGGCGACCGGTTGAGCCATACGCGTCTTTTTTCCGGGATACGGAGGAAAGAGTGCCGGACTCAGACCGTGATAAAAGGAACAAAACAATTCTTACGATGAGAGAGAGGCAACATGGCTAAGGTTGTAAAAAAGAAAAAACGAGGACTGGGGAGCATGGCCCGTGCGGGTACGGGCTCCGGGGAGCAGTCATCGCGGCGGCCGCAGTTCGTCAAAAAGATGGCGCCGTGCGGATTCAATTGCCCCAATCATAACATGATTCGTCCGGCCCTGATGATGATTTCCAAGGCCGAGGATTACAACGAATCGTATGACGACGCTATCGCCGAAGCCTGGCATCTCTTTCTTCAACGAACCCCCTTCCCGGCCGTTTTGGGACGGGTCTGCCCGCATCCCTGCGAAACCGAGTGCAATCGGACGGCCAAAGAAGGCGCCGTCAGCATTAATGCGATGGAGCGGTTTATCGGCGACTTCGGTATTGAAAAAGGCTTAAAGCCGCGAAAACTGACCTACGAAAAACACAGTGAGAAAATCGCCATAATCGGATCCGGCCCGGCCGGTATGTCCTGCGCCTATCAACTGGCGCGGCGCGGATATCCCGTGACGGTGTTCGAGGCGTTCCCGAAAAGCGGCGGGATGTTGCGCTACGGGATTCCCGATTATCGTCTCCCCCAGTCCGTTTTGGATGCCGAAGTCAATCGCATTCTCGACATGGGCGTGGAATTGAAACTGAACACCGCCGTCGGCCGCGACATACCGTACGATGACATTAGAAAAGATTACAAAGCGGTATTTGTCGGGCTCGGCGCGCATCAGGGGTACAAACTGGGCGTTGCCGGCGAAGACGCCGCGAACGTCATGACCGGCACCGCCTTCTTAAACGCAATCAACTCCGGCGAAAGCGTCGACGTCGGCAAGAAAGTGGTCGTCATCGGCGGCGGCGACACCGCCATCGACGCGGCCCGCGTGTCGCGACGCCTCGGCGCGGATGTCACCATCCTGTATCGCCGTACCCGCGAGGAAATGCCCGCCATCGACGAAGAGATCGAAGGCGGTCTCGAAGAGACGGTACGTATCGACTACCTGGCGGCCCCGATCGAGATTTACAAGGACGGCGATCGCGCCACC
>CAZVNK010000383.1:0-994 GCA_964628115.1 uncultured Ignavibacteriaceae bacterium
TATGTCCTCCATGGCCTGTTATGGCGGTTTCGGCGATTATCATATAAAAATACACGACATTAATCTGCATACCAGCCCCGGACAGGGAATCATGGTGTGCGGCCGCGATCAGAATACCAATCCGGTCAAAGCGCTCATTTATAATAATACGATCACGTGCGATGCCCGCAACGAGACGTATCCTGATTATTCGGGAACCTGTCTGTCGGCGGGCAATCCATACAGCATTGCGCTGTTGAAAGCCGCACCGGGATCGGAAGTCTTCGGCAACACCATCACCAGCGGCACGACCTACGGCGGAAGCCGAGGTATCCTGGTCGAAAACTGCATCGGCGCTCCCGACGACTATATCAAGATTTACAATAACAATGTCGACGTGCACGAAGGGCCGAACGTGGAATACGGTTCGGGGCTGGCGGTGCACGGGCTTCGTGTTCGCGCCATCGACGGCAACGCCATCGACTACGTGCATATTTTCGATAACGAATTCATCTGCACCGGCGACAATCTGTCGTCGACTCAGGATTACAACGACGCCGTTTCGACTCTGCGCTACTCCGATGAGACGTCGACCACCAGTATTATTATCGAACGCAACCTGTTTCGCGCCAAGTCCAATTCGTCGGGCGTGTTGTCGCTGGCGGTTTCGTTCGACTATTCGTACAGCGGCGGGCTGGTGTTCCGCCACAACCGAATCGAGGGTGACGGCACGCTGGTGATGTTCGGGTACGGCAACGGCGGTAGCGCCAATGTGACACTCGATGGCGACACGCTGGCGTTTCTCTCTCCGACGTATGACGCCGAAACCTATCATCTCGGGTATCTCGGGTTGAATTTCGATTGCACCAACAACAAGGCCTGCGATATCACGTATGAAAACGGCACCGCCGATACCGATATCAATTACGCCAACGCCGGGACGCTTGATCTGGCCCTGCAACGGTCGATGCCGGTTTACGTCGATGGCGGCAACGGCCGGCCGGTGGCCGTAGCG
>CAZVNK010000383.1:1071-3198 GCA_964628115.1 uncultured Ignavibacteriaceae bacterium
ACGGATTCATCTTCATACAATGATTTCACGGTCAAGGTTAAAAAAGGCACCGACAGTACGGTGATTACGCGGACCGTCTCGGCAACGTCGAGTCTTCCGACGGTTACGTTGAACAATACCGACGGTAGCGGTGATCCGCCGCCGGAAGATACTCAGGCGCCGGGCGCCATCGACGATCTGAGCGCGACGACCGGGGACGACATGGGCGAAGTCGATCTCAACTGGACCGCTCCCGGTGATGACGCCTACGAGGGAATCGTGACCGGGTACGAAATCCGGTATTCCGAAAATCCGATATCCGTAGCGAATTTCGCCCAGGCAAATCTCGTATCGAACCCGCCGAATCCTCTTCCGGCGGGTTCCTATCAATCGCGTGTCGTCGGTGGCCTGCAACCGGGTGAAGAGTTTTTTTTCGCGGTCAAGGCGTATGATGACGCCGGCAATTATTCGCTGTTGTCGAATGTCGTCTCGGCCGTGTCACAACTCGATTTCAGCTCCGGTGACGATGATGACGACACCACTACGGTCATCGACAGCTCTTTCGCGGTCGATCCGATCAGCCCCACCGATGGTGCGGTGCTGTTCACCTTGCGACCATATCTGCAGGTGGCCAACGTGACGCCGGATGCCGGTAATGTATATTATTTCGAGGTGGCGCAGGACGACGGTTTTATCGGCCTGATGGCGTCATCGGGTGCGGTGGCGCAGATGAGCGGCAGTATGACGCAATGGCAGGTTCCCGATCCGCTCGAACCGGGAGAATACTACTGGCATGCCCGCGCCAATGACAGCGGTTTTTGTGACGCCGTCGCGTTTACCATTCAACCCCAGCCGCATGCCTTTCCCAATCCGTTTGACGCCGGAGTCCATGACTATGTGACATTTACGGCCGTGCCGGATAACTCGACTCTGGTCATTACGACGGTTTCGGGTACGTTGGTTCGCCGCTGGATGGATACGACCGGAGACGTGCACTGGAACGGTAACAACGAATCGGGCAGTCCGGTATCATCGGGCGTGTACCTCTGGAGTATTGAAGATTCCGAGAGTATGGGCAAAATCGTGCTGAGACGTTGACATCGTTACGAATATTACCAGTAGTAAACATTACGCCATTTGAGAATCTCTCCGCCGGATAAGTCATACCTGTTTTTCATTTATATCTTGCGTCGCGGGCGATTTTATCTCATTGTATAATCTTTTAGGCAACGGATAAACCGCAATCATCGGGAGGATTATGAAAGCCGTCTGGATTACGGATATCCATCTCGATTCAATGGACACGGCGGAGTACGACACGTTCGTGCAAAGTGTAATTTCCGTGTCGCCCGATGTTGTCCTGTTGACGGGTGACGTCGGCACCGCCGAAACCATTGCCGATGACCTGTTGCGACTGGCGCGGGATTTCAACCGGCCGTTGTATTTCGTACTCGGCAATCACGACTTTTATCACGGTTCCATCGCGGAGGTCAGAGAACGGGTCAGCCGGGCCATCGCGGGTGAGACGCGCTTGACGTATTTAACCCGGTCGAAGGCGATTTTAATTACCGATCGAACCGCGTTAATCGGCCATGATGCCTATAGCGACGGCGGGTACGGTGACTATGTCCGTTCCGAAGTCCGCCTGAACGATTATATCTATATCAAGGAATTCAAGAATCAACCCAAGACGGGACGATTGAAAGTTATGCAAGAATTGGCGGGGGAGGCGGCCGAACATTTTCGGCGATATCTTCCCGAAGCCTTTGCGAAAGTCGACCGGGCGGTGTTGCTGATGCATCCGCCGCCGTACAAAGAAGCCTGCCGGTATTTGGGGCGGATCGGCGGCGATTTGCACCTGCCGCACTTTTCCTGCAAAATGGTGGGGGATACCCTGATCGATATCATGCGGGAATATCCGGACAAGACATTGACCGTCCTGTGCGGACATACCCACGGCGGCGGCGATATTCAGGTTTTGCCGAATTTGCGAGTGCTGGTCGGTTCATCGGATTATCGCACCCCGCTGGTCGAGAAGGTTCTGGATTTATAAAGAGGGAAAAACCACGTATGGCGCTACTGGCGGTAACGTTCCCGGTGCTGTCGCCGCGCGATCTGGAATGGATTCAGCAGTTGCGGGCCGAGCAT
>CAZVNK010000384.1:0-3198 GCA_964628115.1 uncultured Ignavibacteriaceae bacterium
GACGGCAACGGCAAACATCCGCGTATGAATCTCGAGCGTATCGAGCAACTCCAGCGCAATACGATCACCGCCGACGAAGACGCGTCGTACGCCCGCGAGCTGTCGCTCGATCTCGATTCGGTGCAACCGCATGTCTCCGGGCCGAACAATGTGAAAACGATGACTTCGGTGGCGGATATGCGCACAAAGAATGTCAAGATTCACAAGGCGTATCTGGTGTCGTGTGTCAACAGCCGGGTGGAGGATCTGGCGCAGGCGGCGGAAGTGGTCAAGGGCAAACGTGTCGCCGAGGGTGTGGAATTTTATATCGCGGCGGCTTCGAGCGAAGTTCAAGCCGAAAGCGAACGGCGCGACGACTGGCAAACCCTGCTTGATTCCGGCGCGATTGCTCTTCCTCCGGGATGCGGGCCGTGTATCGGTCTTGGCGCGGGGACACTCAATGACGGCGAAGTCGGTATTTCCGCGACCAATCGCAATTTCAAGGGACGGATGGGGTCTCGTTCGGCGGAGGCGTATCTGGCGTCGCCTGCGGTCGTGGCGGCCTCGGCCATCGCGGGGAAAATCGACATGCCGTACGATTTCGAAACCGCCAAACCGATCGGTGAGATAAAGGCGATATCAAAGAAAGACGCCGGTGCATCCGAAGTGACCATTCTCGACGGATTCCCCGATATCATTGAAGGCGAATTGATTTTCTGCCATCAGGACAATCTCAACACCGACGGCATTTATCCCGGGAAATACACCTATATTGACGATTTCACCCCGGAACAACAGGCGGGAGTCGTGATGGAGAATTACGATCCGGCATTCGGGAAGATGATCAAAGAGGGCGATATCCTGATCGGCGGTTTTAATTTCGGCACCGGTTCCTCGCGCGAACAGGCCGCGACCGCGCTGAAATATCGCGGTATCCGACTGGTGATCGCGGGATCGTTTTCGGAGACGTACAAGCGTAACGCACTTAACAACGGTTTTCTGGTGATCGATGTCCCCGAACTGGTCAAAGACCTGAAAGAGAAATTCGGAACGAACGCATTGACCGTTCGCACCGCGATCATCGCGAAACTCGATTTCCGCAAATCCGTGCTGATCGCCGACGGCAAAAATTACGCAATCAGCCCGGTCGGAACCGCCGCGCAGGAATTGATCCTGACCGAAGGTTTGGAGAACTGGGTCAAAAAGAACGTGTAAGTATCCATAAGGCAAAAGACGGTATGCCTCATTCGGGGCATACCGTGAATATCCGTGACCACACCGACCAAACTGTTTAATAAGAATTTCTTCCTGCTCTGGCAGGGGCAATTTGTCAGCCAGTTGGGAAGCCAGGTACATTATATCGCGATGATGTTCTGGCTCAAGCACGTTTCCGGCTCGGCGGGGTTGATGGGGCTTCTGATGATGCTGTCGATGATTCCGGGCGTCGTGCTCGGGCCGATCGGCGGCACGATTGCCGACCGTTATTCCCGACGACGAATTATCATTTTCAGCGATATTATATGCGGAGTGGCGGTGCTGTCGCTGGCGGGATTGTTGTTGTACGATCCCGATAACGAGGCCATCGCGATTCCCTGGTTGTTTGTGGTGTCGATCGTAATCGGCATTGTCGGTGGATTCTTCCGCCCGGCGATATCGGCGGCGATTCCCGATCTGGTCCCGCGTGAGAAAGTCGCCTCGGCCAATTCACTCAATCAATCCTCGGTGCAGGTGTCATCGTTTATGGGGCAGGGTTTCGGTGGCGTGCTGTTTCGTATTTTCGGTGCGCCCCTGCTGTTTCTGGCCGACGGTATCACGTATCTTTTCTCCGCATTCAGTGAGTATTTTATCACGATTCCGCAGGTTATCCCCGAACAAAGCACCGGCTGGAAAGCGATTTTGCGGGATTTTATCAATGACACCAAAGTCGGTTTTCGATATGTCTGGAACAATCGCGGCATGCGGGCGGTCTTTTTCACCGCGACTTTCCTGAATTTTCTGGTATCGCCGATAGCCGTGTTGTTTCCTTTTTATATCGAAGACCATCTCGGCGTCACCCCGGACTGGTTCGGCTATCTGCTGGCGGCAGTGGGAGTCGGTTCGCTGATCGGCTATGCGGTTGCGGGATCGTTGAAAATCTCCGGACGATTGCGAAGTGTCATGCTGATCGTATTCCTGATTTTGCTGGGTGTGGTGTTCGGCGCGCTGGGTTTATCGAACTCGCCTTGGCTGTCGCTGGCGTTAACCCTGTCGATGGGTCTGCTTTCCGGAGTCGTAAATATCAGCATCATAACCGTTTTGCAGTTGACCACTCCCAGCGAAATCCGGGGACGAGTGTTCGGGCTTTTGGGAACCATTATCGGTGGGCTGATGCCGCTGGGCATGGGACTGGCCGGGGTGGTGATGGAGATGCTTGACAATAACGTCGCGCTGATCTTTATTGTCTGTGGCGCGGCGATGGCGCTGATAAATATCGGTATGGCGTTCAATCGCCATTTCCGGGTGTTTTTGGCCTGTGACATGGAACAAACGGGAAATATACATAAGGATGAAAATCAAGATGGACAAGACAATTTCACGACAGATAGCTGAGTTCGCCGTTAATCTCAAATACGACGACCTTCCCGATGAAGTCGTGCACGAAGTCAAACGGTACCTGTACGATTCAATCGGATGCGCATACGGCGGCTATCATACCAAAGACGTCAATATTCTGCGGGATATCTATCTCGATATGGGGGGAAAAGAAGAAGCGACCCTGATCGGTTTCGGCGACAAAATCCCGGCGGTCAACGCGACGCTGGTCAATTCGCTGATGATGCGCGCGCTCGATTTTAACGACATCTATTGGAAAGAGGATCCCTCGCATCCCTCCGACCTTATCCCGGCCGCGCTGTGCGTGGGGGAGATGGTCAGCGCGTCGATGAAAGACGTCATCGTTGCCATCGTCCTCGCCTATGAATTCGAGCAAAGAATTTGCGAGTTCGCCGTCCCCGGCGTTCGCGAGCGTAAATGGCATCATGCCACCCTGACCCAGTTCGTCTCGCCGATTGTGGCGGGCAAACTGCTGGGATTGACAGTCGACCAGATGGTGCACGCGATCGGCATCAACGGCTCGCACAATCATACCATCGGATGTCCCACCGCCGGTCAGTTGACCATGATGAAGAACACGGTCGATCCGATGGCGACTCAGTCGGGAGTTTTGGCCGCATTGATGGC
>CAZVNK010000385.1:0-3194 GCA_964628115.1 uncultured Ignavibacteriaceae bacterium
CCATGACCGGCACCGGCCAACTGCCCAAAATGGATGACGACATGTATCAGCTCAAGGATGAAAATCTGTATCTGATCCCGACGGCGGAAGTACCGGTGACCAATCTTCACCGGGGAGAAATTCTCGACGAGGAAGAACTTCCGAAATGCTATGTCGCCTACACGCCGTGTTTCCGTCGCGAGGCGGGCGCGGCGGGCAAGGATACGAGGGGCCTGCTACGACTGCATCAGTTCGAAAAAGTCGAGATGGTGAAACTGGTGCATCCCGATAATTCCCACGATGAACTCGAAAGCCTGTTGAATCAAGCGGAAAGCATTTTGCAACTGCTGAAAATCCCGTACCGGGTGCGTCTTCTGGCGACCGGTGATTTATCCTTTGCCGCCGCCAAATGTTATGATATCGAAATCTGGGCGGCGGGAGTGAAAAAGTATCTTGAGGTTTCATCGGTGTCGATATTCGAGGATTTTCAGGCGCGACGAATGAACACCCGGTTTCGCGACAAGGACAAGAAAGTGCGGTTCGTGCATACCCTGAACGGTTCGGGAGTCGCGCTGGCACGCTTGGTGGCCGCGATACTGGAAAATTACCAGACCGAGTACGGCTCACTGCTAATACCCGAAGCGATTCGGCCGTATCTGGGCGGAATGGCGGAAATAACCCCGAGTGCGTAATTCAGTCAACATACAATATTCGTTCAGCGGTTCGACGCTGTTCAAGCTGTTTTTACTGTTCGGGATCGTGACGATCTCGGTGGTGTTCATTTATTACACGCTCGATGTGATCAGCAAACTCCGCAGTGACGCCGAACAGATGGTGCGATCGTACGTGAATCTCTGGCAGTTGGCCGCCAGCGACGACACTTCCGGGGGGGAAGTGCAGATTATATTCGAGGAAGTGATCAAAAAGGCCAAGTTCCCGGTCATTATCGCCGTCCTTGACGGCAATCCCATTTTCTGGCGAAATGTCGAGGGGATCGTGGACAACGACTCCTCGCAGACTGCGATGGCGGCAATCCGAATCAAGGCGCATACATTCAAACATGACAACGGCGAGGTTCCGCTCATGTTCGGCGACCAGACGATATCGTATTTTTATTACGGCGATTCCAAGGTAATTCGCCAGTTGAGCCTGATGCCGTTCGTGGAGTTGGGATTGGTCGGTGCATTTATACTGGTCGGTTTTATCGGATTTCAGAATATCAAGCGATCCGAAGAACGGCACATCTGGGTCGGTATGGCCAAGGAGACGGCGCATCAACTGGGCACGCCGATTTCCTCGCTAATGGGCTGGCTGGAACTTCTGCTTCATAATAAAAGGGAAGAGACGAAGCCCGATCATAACGATGAATACGATCAGGAGGAGATTTTCCGTCAGATGCAAACCGACGTGAACCGTCTGCAAAGAGTGGCCAATCGGTTCGGGCAGATCGGTTCCAAGCCGGAGTTGAAGGAGGGTGATCTCAATTTCCTGCTGGACGAAACCGCGTCGTACTATCGTCGGCGCCTGCCGTTCAACGGCAAGGGCGTGGATATTATCTGTCGTACCGGGGATATCCCGAAGGTGCCACTCAATGGTGAGTTGATTACCTGGGCAATCGAAAATCTAATCAAGAACGGATTGCAGGCGGTCGATCCGCAGACGGGGCGTATCGAGTTGGTCTCGGCACGTGCCCGCGATGATCGCTTCGTGGTGATCGAAATCAGCGACAACGGCAAGGGGATTCCTCCCGGGACCGCCCGGAAATTATTCCGGCCCGGTTTTACGACCAAGAAACGGGGTTGGGGACTGGGGCTGACCCTGGCGCGGAGAATCGTGGAGGAATATCATCGGGGTAAAATCTCGCTGGTCAAATCGCGGCCAGGGGAGACGATTTTCCAGATCGTACTTCCGGTGAAACTCAGTGACAAGGTCCGTCGCCGCCGATACGGCATGCTTTCAAATACGAAAAATAAATTCTAACATAGAGTACACAGAATGGAAAAAAAGAAAATACTCTGGGTGGATGATGAAATCGAATCGCTGAAACCGCATATTCTTTTCCTGCAACAGCGCGGATTCGAGGTGTTGACGGCCATTTCCGGCGACGATGCCGTCAATATCGTTCGTTCCGAGACACTCGATTTGGTTCTGCTGGATGAAATGATGCCAGGCAAGGACGGCCTGACCACGCTGGAGGAAATCAAGGAAATCAAACCGCATTTGCCGGTGGTGATGGTGACCAAGTCGGAAGAGGAGTCGTTGATGGACGAGGCGATCGGGCAGAAAATCGACGATTATCTGACCAAGCCGGTCAATCCGTCGCAGGTGCTGATGGTCGCCAAGCGGATGCTGGAGACTCGCCGCATCGTCTCCGAAAGCCAGATGAAACGGTATATCACCGATATCAACCGTTTCAATCAAAAATTGTACGGTGTTATCGAACCGGAGGACTGGCTGGAAGCGGCTCGTCTTCTGGCAGGGTGGGATCTGGCGCTGGATGAAAGTCCCGATGAGGGATTGGCGGAAACGCATCTGGGGACACGCAAGGAGTGGAATACCGAATTTACCAAGTATCTTGACAAGCAGTACATGAAATGGCTGGCGTCCGAAAATCGTCCGATCCTGTCTCCCGACGTGTTGCATCATTACATGATCCCGTATGTGAAAGACGGTCGCAAGGTGCTGTTATTGGTGGTGGACTGTATGCGGCTCGATCAGTGGCTGACGATCGAATCGCTGGTTGCCGAATTCTACGATATCGACCGGAATACGTATTTCTCGATTTTGCCGACCGCGACGCCGTTTGCGCGCAATGCCTTATTTGCCGGGATATTCCCGGATGAGATCGCCAAACAGTACCCGGAACCCTGGCGGGCGGGTGATGAGGGATCACTGAATCGCAATGAGGATGAATTGCTGGCGGACAATCTCAGAAGGCACGGACTCAAGGCCGCGGACGGTGTCAGGTATGAAAAAATATTCAACAATACCGAGGGAGAAGCGCTGGCCAAGCGCGTTGCCGATTTTTATCAGTCGCAGGTCGTGGCTTTCGTTTTCAATTTCCTGGATATTCTCGCGCACGGACGTTCGACCAATATCATTCTCAAGGAAATCGCCGGCAGTGAAGCGGCGTTTCGGTCATTGATGAAAAGCTGGTTTGTGCATTCACCGCTGTTCGCCATTTTGAAATCGTTTGCGAAGAAGGATTTTACGGT
>CAZVNK010000386.1:0-356 GCA_964628115.1 uncultured Ignavibacteriaceae bacterium
TTTCAGGATCTTTCGGATTACCCCGGACTTCTATATCGGTAACAAGTGTCCCTGAAAATTCTTTAACCCCGGTAAGAAAAGGCCCCCGCACGGCCAGATCGAAATCCGTGGTTTTTATCTGCACATCAAGCTGTTCCGAGGAAAGAGAACCGGAAATTCGTGTCGCTTTTATGTCATCGACCGACAGGCCCAAATCAAGTTTTGCATGATCGTAATCGGGAACCGTGATAAAACCTGTGAGAGAGTATTCATTATCGATTATTTTGGCCAGGGCATGGTGCACTGAAACGACGGTATCCTGCACTTTCATCCCGACGGTGATATTTTCGATCGGATAGGTGTCGGTGTTCATCGAT
>CAZVNK010000386.1:371-2106 GCA_964628115.1 uncultured Ignavibacteriaceae bacterium
CTTATCGACGACAAAGTCCCCCGACAGGCCCGGCTGTTTTAGGGTTCCGTCCCATGTGACACCGATTGAAACGCTTCCGGAAATATCGGCGATCCCGGTCAGGAAAGGTTTTAGAACGGAGATGTCGAAATTCTGCATGGACAATTGCCCGCTCAGGCGGCCTTCGTCGGGAATGAAATATCCGGTACTGTCCTGATCCAGTTGCAGTGAGGTGGTTGCGGACAGGCTTTGCTCGTAGCCGAAAATAACGAATTGCCCGACTTCAAGAATGCTGTTATGAAAACCGGCTCGAACCAGGATGGTGTCGAAAGTGACCTGATCGATTCCGGCAGAGGAAAATCGACCGGTCGCGGAAATATCCGGATTGCTTATCTTACCCGTGGCCGAGATGTGGGCGTCCAGGCTTCCTTTGATACCGAACGTATCGACGATGAAGTGTCTTGCAATTCCAAGTTGCAGTTGCTCAATATCGATATTGACGGAAATATCGGTGGTGTCCGTTAAGTTATGATCCAGACTGATTGTTCCGGCCGATACGTTTTGAGTTTCCACTTCATTGCTTTCCGTGGATACACTATTCGAATCGGAATTCGGGGCGGCGATTAGTTCGAAAAGCTCAGCCTTCAGTTGCCCCCGCATGTTTATCGGATCAAGGCTGCCGTCCAGAGAGGAACTCAGCGTCCCTTTAAACACATTACCCCGGTGTTTTATGTCGCTTTGTCCATTGATATCGATATGCAATGCGGCCGAGTCGAGTGAGTATTGACAATAGCCGCTTTTTAGGCAATAAATATCCAGGCTCCACGTGGGGTTCTCCATAGTGCCGGTCAGCGAACCGGAATAGTCGAAATCGGCGTAAAGAGAATCGATGTCGAGTAGTGGACGGCCGCTGTCGCTTGTCCGGCACCTGCCTGCGAATTGGGCTCTCATGATATAAATGGAGTCTCTTTTATATTCTATTCGGCTTTCAAGTGTATCCATGGGAAAATTAAGATAATGCATCCGGCTTAAGTAAATATCCGCTTCGGCATTCGGTGATTCTGTATTGCCTGAAAAAGAACCTTCGATAAACATGGCGCCGTCGATATCGGGGAAATTGACCAGGGTGGCAATCGGTGTTAAATTAGAAACGACGGCGCTGAACCGACCCGAGATATCATCATCTTTGATCCGTCCCGATATATCGATTTTGAGATTATCACCCTCAATTACGTTCAATGATGCGATTCCACCGGCGAAATTAATGGTGCCTCTTAAATCCGGCAGGGAGATATTATTATATTTAAGTTCTGTCGCCGATAACTCGGACTGAATTTGCCAGCCTTCCGGCTCAAAGCCGCGGCCGGATATATTAAGGTCGGCGTTCACAATTCCTTTGTTGGGTGTTTGTTGGGAATAAAATGTCCGCCAGATTTCGGGAATGGCAATTTTTTCGAGGCGAAGATTAAGATCAGCTGAGGGTATTGAATCCATGACTGCCGCTCCGGATGCGGTCATTTCACCGCCGAAGGTCTTTAACTCAAAAGTATCGATAAAAACGGAATCACCCCGGTATCTAATCGCCAGGTTGCCTCCCTCGGATCGCGCCCTGTTGAATTCAAAGGGCGGAATCGGCGAGGTGATTCCGACCAGCGGTAATGACTGTAATCCGGTGATGTTGATTGCGATGTCCAACGGTTTATCAAAATAAATCGCCGGCAGTTCATGAACTGAGTTTATTTTATTGATCAGCGTA
>CAZVNK010000386.1:2116-3191 GCA_964628115.1 uncultured Ignavibacteriaceae bacterium
GGTTTTAAAGTCGTATCGGGTGTTCGTATCCAGGGGAATTTCACCGTCGGCATGAATAGCCAAACTGTCGAACTGCATATCGAAGTTGTTGCATTGAACCTTATCGCCCGCCCAGTTTCCCTCTGATGATATTTTCTTTATTTCAAAAGATGTTTCGCTATAAAAGGCTGTGATGTTTTTGATAGCCAGAGAATAGTCGCATCTATCCGGGGCAAAATTTTCAAGGCGGGTATCGAAATCGTCAATTTTAGTTTTCAGCCCCAGGCTGTCATCCATATACGCCAGGGACAAATTATCGACCGACAGAAGCCTGATGTAAAAATCTGTCGGTTCTCCGGTCGGTTCCTCGGCCGTTTTGGCGTCTGATACCTCAATTATTGAGTCAAGCAGATAGATATTAAACTTGCCCAGGCTGTCGCGGTGAAGATTTATATCAATATTTTTTATTGATATTTTATCCAGTTCCAGATCTCCGAACACAATCTGGAAAAAACTGAATCCTATATTGATATTCTCGATTGATAGAACGGGCACGGCAGAAGTGTCGGGCGCGCCGGCAATAACGAATTCATGAATTCGAAGGCGGGAGAACAGGTTGGTTTCGAGATCGTCAATTGCGACAGGTAGTCTCAACTCCTTCCGGAGTCTATTCTCTGCAATGCCTTTAATAAAGCGCTCACCGGGTGATGACGACAGGATCAAAAGTGCAGCCACGAGCAGTATCAGCATGGTTGCAAGCAAACGTTTGATGGCAAGTCACCTGTTCATATAAGGGAGTCTCTATAATTTACGGAAGAGGAACGGCAATCAGAGAATTTGATTTTCCCATATTACAGCCAGCGTTTGCGTTTGAAGAAGATGAATAAACCGCCGCCGATTAAAATCGCAAGACCCCAGAACATGATGTAACCATCGGGCATACCCAGTTCAGGCAAATTGCATGGACTGGCCGATGTGTCGAAATTCATACCGTAAACCCCGGCCAGAAATCCCAGCGGTATGAAAATGGTGGCTATAATTGTCAGGACCTTCATTACTTCGTTCATCTTGTTGCTGATACTGGACATATATATAT
>CAZVNK010000387.1:0-3186 GCA_964628115.1 uncultured Ignavibacteriaceae bacterium
GGTTTCCACTGGGGCAACCTCTATCTCGACACTTACACCAACCCGCAGTTGCTGACCGATGGTTTCAACTTCATCTCCGGCCAGCAGTCCAACATGAACTGGATGGTATCGCTGAAGTACAAGATGTTCTAAATTCAGACATCATTGATTTTGTATGATACAAGCCCGCCTCCCGGCGGGCTTTTTTTTGTGAAAATCCCTGTTGCATTACCGATAACAATCCGCCTATCATGAATAAAATCATTTACCGGAGGTGGCTATGGTTCGCGCTGTCGTACTTACAGTACTGTTGATATCGTTACTCGTTTCATCCATAGGGGCACAGGATAAGCCCGATATCCTCGGCATGGCGCTGGATTCGGTCGGTTTCGATCGTGCCGATATCGGATTCCATCCCAAAGGATACTGGAACCGCTTCCCGCTCGATGTCCCGTACAAGCTGACCTCCTTCGATGATCTCTTTGCCGAACCGCTGAAACTGTACGATTATGCCAAAACCATGGGCAATGCCGTCGAGCGCTACCTCTCGCCGGGATTTCTCGATTCCAATTCCACCGCTTTGTACCACCTGACCTACTCGCTCGGCGTCGATCGCAAACTCGGAGGTTTCCGCAACTACTCCGCCAATTTGGTTGCGCCCGCCGATTCCGTTCATCCTCTCCGGGCCGCGCTGGATCGACTCTCCGGGATGTACGACCGCCAGACCGACTATTATGCCTTCGGTTCCCGCGCCGAATGGCCGGAATACAGAAAAAACGTCGATGAACTGTCGGCGATGCTTGACGGTACCACCGAATTGATTCTGGCCGAAACGATTCTCAATATCGCCGACGTTATCAAATGGCGCGATTTGGCCTTCCGCAACTGTAGCCGCCCCGCCATGATCCGCACTTATGCCATCCGTGATCTCGCCGCCAATCAATCCGACGGCACCGTGTACTACCCGGAACTGGATGATATCGCGCGTGATATCGACCTCGCCTCATTGCACTATGCCGCTTTGAAAGCCGCCGCCCTGGTCGAACAGACTGCCGATTCGCTGATCGGTCATGCCGATTTTCCCGACGACTCGCTGGTAGAACTGACCACGCCGTACGGACGGATTCTTCTGATCGGCAAAAAAGCTCTGAAACGAAAAGACTCCGAAGGGGAGCTGGACTGCTCCAATACTCTGCTGGTGATCGATTTCGGCAATGACGGCGTTTTCACCGGCGCGATTGCCGCCAACGCCGGGCTTCACAATCCGGTTTCGCTGTTTATCGATCTGGGTGGTGACGACGAATATCACGCCGTCGCCGATTTCCCCTCTTGTGGCGCGGGACTGCTCGGTATCGGCGTGCTCTATGACATGCGCGGCGATGATATCTACGACGGCGGCGTCTATGCCCAGGGATGCGGCCTGTTCGGTGTCGGCGTGTTGATGGATTGCGACGGCAATGATTCCTATACCGCCGAGCTATCGGCGCAGGGATGCGGCTATTTCGGCATCGGATTGTGTTTCGATGCCGATGGCGACGATACGTACTATCTGTACGGCGACGGGCAGGGATACGGCGGCGTCGGCGGCGGTGTCGGCGTTTTGGGCGACTATGCCGGAAATGACAAGTACACCGGCGAACCCTATGCCTATAAATACGACCGCGCCGATTATCATTCCGATTTCGAGATCAACGGCAACGGCGTGCAGGGAGTCGGTTTCGGACGGCGCGGCGACGGCACCGACGGCCATGCCTGGGCTGGCGGACTGGGCGCGATTATTGATATTACCGGCAATGATCACTATCTCTCCGGCAACTGGTCGTTGGGATGCGCCTACTGGTTTGCGACCGGAATCGCGTATGACGGCTCCGGCGATGATATCTATGAATCCTGCTATTTTACCCAGGGATCCGGGGCGCACTATTGCAACGGCATTTTAATCGACGAGGGCGGCAACGATCGCCACGAGCTGTACGCCACCGCCGGGGCCGCGCTCGGTTTCGGCTGGGACTGGACCAACGCATTTTTGATCAATACCGGCGGGGATGACGTCTACCGCGCCAAAATGATCTCCATCGGCCTGGCCCAGATTCGATCCAATGCCTTTTTGATCGATATCGGAGGCGACGACGCCTATTATCTCGGTGAGAACACGCCCGGTTTCGGCGAGGCGACCTTTCGCGAAAGTTTCGCCAAACCGCGTCAGATGACACCCTATCCGTACTACTGTAATTCGTTCGGAGGGTTTATCGACATCGGCGGGACCGACCGCTATGTCTCGTTTACCGACAGCACCGAATCTCCGCATCCTCGCGCCGGGAACAATACCGCCTGGTTTGCCCCGGCAAAAACCGATAGTACTTATGGATTCAATAACTACGGCGTCGGGATCGAGATCGAAACGGGATCGATCCCCGAACTCGATATCTGGAAAGAAACGAAATAAAAAAGGCGGAGCCGTCCGACTCCGCCTTATAAATCATATGGAAAATCTATTATGCTTTCGCCTCGGCTTTTTTCTTGTCGCCGCGAAGCATTGCCATCTTCAGAAGTGGCGGCGTTACCAGCGTCGTCACCATCACCATGATCACCACCGCCGAATAGGTCCCGGTGTCGACCACCCGGTGTCCGTCGATCACCAGTTTTGCGCCGATCCCGGCAAAACTCAAACCGACCTCGCCGCGCGGGATCATACCCAGCCCGACCGCAAACCGGTTCATGGTCTTGTCGAATATCGCCAGCGAGCATACCTGCTTGCCGAGTATCGCCACCAGTGTCATCACCCCCGCGAACGCCAGAATACTGGTATGCGTGAACGTAACCAGCTCCACCATCATTCCCATCCGAACGAAAAAGATGGGAATCAGAAAAACCCCGATCGGATTGATCAATTCCTCGATATGATGTTCCCCGCGATCGGTGAAATCCTTGTAATATACCTCGTCGAGAATCAATCCCGCCGCGAACGCGCCCACGATCGGCGCCAGCCCGATCTCACTGGCAATATAGGCCAGAAGAAAACAGACTAATAGCGCGATTGACAGCAAAATGCCCTTGACCTTGAATTTGCTTCCGATTTTAAATACCCGGGGCATCATCCAGGTTCCGACGACGATCGCACCGATCACGAATCCCAGCGCCTTGGCAACAATCAGAAAAACGTCGAAAGAGCCGATCCCCGCGCCGCCGGAATTGGCCGCGTCGATT
>CAZVNK010000388.1:0-3185 GCA_964628115.1 uncultured Ignavibacteriaceae bacterium
GTTATCTCGGTTGAAAGGAAGCGGATGTATTCGGACAAGGTCATCGAACATTTCCAAAATCCCCGCAACGTCGGCGAAATCGAGCATGCCGATGGGGTCGGCACGGTAGGTAATGCCTCCTGTGGCGACATTATGACGATATATCTGAAAATCGATCATGATATTATTTCCGATATAAAGTTCAAAACGTTTGGGTGCGGCGCCGCCATCGCCACCAGCTCCATTACCACCGAGCTGGTGAAAGGGCTGACGCTGGCCGAAGCGGACAAACTCACGCGCGACGCGGTCGCCGATGCGCTCGACGGCCTGCCGCCGATCAAAATGCACTGCTCGAATCTGGCAACGGATGCACTTCGGGCCGCCATCGCCGACTACCGCAGTCGCAACAACGAGGATCAATCGTGAAAATCAAAACCGTCGTTTTGTTGATCGTTTTGGCCGCGTTGATATGCGGCTGTGTCGAGCGGTTGGAACGCCCGCGTAAGATTATTCCCTCAGACTATTTCCCGCTTCATGAGGGTGATCGTTTTTTGTACAGCACGTCCCAGGGTGAGGCCGTCGTGACGCGCCGGCTTGATAATTTGTTTACGAAAACGTACTACGATTCGGCGGGCAATCCGCAATCGCATGAGGATTATGTTCTCGGTGAGCGCGGCGTGTATTGGAACAATATGTATTTCGGTAGTACGCGCCTGACGGCCGTACACTTTGTACCGTCGCTCCCCTTCGCGCCCTGGTCGAATATCGTCGGCGACACCCTGCTGATCTCAGCGGTGGAAATTCGTTCCGATTCGGTGAATACGCATGTCAGGGTGCAGGTGGAATATGAAATCATGGCGGTCGAGTCGGTGGTGACGCCCGCGGGGATTTTCGAGGACTGTATCAAGGTGCGGATGACCTATATCCCGTTGGGGAATCCGGTCGGTCGTGTGATCGCTCCGGAAATCACGCGCTGGTTTGCCCGTGACGTCGGTATCGTCAAGGCTGAAACGTCGCTGATTAAGAGTGAACTGCTGGAGGCGACCATCGACGGTGTCGAGTATCCGCAGAATCCATAGCGAGAGGTTGTCTCGATGATTACCATCACCAAAAACACCACTATGGGCGAAATCCTTGAGAAAATCCCGCAGGCCGCGCCGGTTGTCATGAAATATTTTCACGGCGGATGTTATCAGTGTCCGAGTATGAAATTGGAAACGCTGGAAATGGGTGCCGCTTTGCATGGACACGATGTCAACGAGATTATCGCCGATCTCAACAGGGTTATGCAGGAGCAGTCCGGCTCCTGATACGGAGCGGATAGACTCAGGGGGCTTTGTCGATGCCGGAAATGCCGGAAGTTGAAACCGTGGTGCGCGGTTTGCGCAAAGTCATTCTCAATCGGACTATCGGCGAGATCCATCTTCATGCTCCCAAAATAAACGCCGACAATCCACGCGGCTGGTTGAACCGGATGAAAAACCAAACGTTCATCGGTGTTCGCCGCCGTGGAAAAAATATCCTGATCGATCTTTCCGGTCATGATACGCTCTGGGTGCATCTTCGCATGACCGGGCAGTTTCACTATGTGCCGAGCGATATACCCGCAGACAAACACGACCTGATGGAATTCACTTTTAAGAACAACGGCCATGTCCTGCGTTTCCGGGATTACCGTCGTTTCGGACGGGTTCGTCTTCGCCGCACCGATGACATCATGCGCGAATCGGGGCTGGCCGATCTCGGTCCCGAGCCGCTGGAAATTACTGCCGATGAATTCGTGCGGCTGTGTCGAACATCGTCGCGCATGATCAAACCGGCACTACTCGACCAGAGCTTTATCGCCGGATTGGGCAATATCTATACCGATGAAATGCTTTTCGCCGTACGCGTGCATCCCCGACGTTTGACCGACCGGATATCGCAAAAGAAACTGATTGCCATGCACGGTGCAATGCAGGCGATGTTGAAGCGTTCGATCACAATGATGGGCACGACGGTCGATACGTACACCGGAGTCAACGGTCGCACCGGTAGTTTTCAAAAATATCTGCTGGTGTACGGTCGTGACAGCGAACCCTGCCCGAATTGCGGGACAACGATTCGCCGTGAGAAAGTCGGTTCGCGCTCAGCGCATTATTGCCCCAAATGCCAGCGCCTGCGGTGAGGAGTCTATCATGTCCAATGTCGCATATTCGCCGACGCCTTAATATGTGATAGTCGTTATGTCTGCAATGAGATACCTTGATACTCAAGGGTATGTCTGTATCTTCACATATCGAATGGACGGATTCGACATGGAATCCCATTACCGGGTGCACCAAAATCAGCCCCGGATGCAAGTACTGCTATGCCGAACGTATGGCTAAGCGTCTGCAGGCGATGGGCCAGGCGAATTACCGTGATGGTTTCAATCTCGCTTTGCATGAGGACGTGCTGGAGTATCCCCTGAACTGGAAAAAACCGCAGAATATTTTCGTCAATTCAATGAGTGACCTGTTTCATGAACATGTCCCCGTCGTATTTGTTCTTAAGATGTTCGATGTCATGAAACGCGCATATTGGCATCGCTTTCAGATTTTGACCAAACGCTCACATCGCCTGCTGGAACTTGACGGTCAATTGATCTGGGCATCCAATATCTGGATGGGAGTCAGTGTTGAAAATGCCAATTACACATATCGAATCGATCACCTGCGTAAAACGTCGGCGGCGGTTAAATTTCTCTCGATCGAACCGCTTCTCGGATCGGTGGGAAAACTCGATCTCAACGGAATCGACTGGGTAATTGTCGGTGGAGAGTCGGGGCCGAAAGCGCGCCCGATGCAACCGTCCTGGGTTGTCGGGATACGCGATCAATGTCTGGCAGTAAATGTTCCGTTCTTTTTCAAGCAATGGGGCGGAGCGAACAAGAAAAAAGCCGGGCGCATGCTTGAGGGACGCACCTGGGATGAGATGCCGAGTATGGCCAGTATATAGTACATGAGTTCGTTTAGAATAAAATAAGCCGGGGCTTTTATGCCCCGGCTTTTTGCATGTATGAGAGCGGGCCTTGAGGTTCTTTTATAACTCCCGCCAGGCGATAGCATCCAGATCGCCGGAGCCCTCGCGGCTCCGGCATCGGCAACCGGCTCGGGGCGTAGCGTGGCGATACCGTCTCCATCCAATCCGGCGGCGTAGTGCTGGCCAATTTCATTTGAATCCAG
>CAZVNK010000389.1:0-2196 GCA_964628115.1 uncultured Ignavibacteriaceae bacterium
CGCACTCGGTGTTTCCGGTTTGGTCGGCGGTTGGGGTGGCGGCAACGGCCCGGATCGCGGCATGCTCATTATGTGTATCCGTGTCGGCGCGTATGCTTCCGACGGTTTGGGATATGTCAATTCGGCCAACTGCGCCACCGGTGTCGATTATGCGGTGGCGATGGGCGCCGATATTATCAATGCCAGTTGGGGAGCCGATTCCTGGGGACTGGTGACGTCCTTTGAAAGCGCCGCCGACAATAACATTGTCGTTACGCATGCCGCGGGCAATGCAGACTCCAACAATTCGGATTTGGTGGATACCCGCTATTATAACGATCATAAATTACTGCTGTCAGTGGCCAGTTCCGATGCCTCCGATCTGAAAAGCGATTTCTCCAACTATGGAGCGTGGGTGGATATTACGGCACCGGGGTCGAACATTCTCAGCACCTATTCCTCGTTCGGAACACCGTCATACGTGTATGCCGGCGGCACATCGATGGCCGCGCCGTATGTTGCGGCGTTGGCGGCTTTGATTCGCTCACATATGCCGGAATTGACGAAAATCGAAATAGACTCCATTATTCTGGCGACTGCCGATCCGATGCCCAGCGAATCCTATTATCTTGCGGGTTTATTGGGCGCCGGACGTATCAATGCTTATAGCGCTCTATCGGCCTTCCCGGTGGCGGCATTCGATGCGACGTCGGTTGTTTACGGTCCCGCGCCGCTGGACGTTGATTTTGTCGACCAGTCGCCCAATTCGCCGACTTCCTGGATATGGGATTTCAGTGACGGTGACAGCGCCTATACGCAGGATGTTACGCATACGTTTACCGAGTACGGTCTGTACGATGTTTCGCTCACGGTCGATGAGCCGCGCGGAACCCATACCAAAATGAAACGTCACATGGTAATGGTGACGGCGGACACGCTTAAGGTGGCATCGATCTCGGCGCCTCCGGATACGCTGGTTCATCTGCAGGTGTATGTCGACAATAAATATCAGGCGACTGAAATCATCCTGCCGCTTGATCTCAATGTCGGCTCCAACAAGGCCAAACTGGTCGATACCGGATTGAGTGTCGAGGGATTGGATCGCACCAGCGCCTGGGAGAATGTCGGATTCATCAATTATGACACCTGGAACAATCGCTATGTGATCAGCATGCGGCCGAATCTGCTGGAAGGAACCAATTATCTGCAAGCCGATACCGGCGTGGTTCTGAATATTCTGGTTCAGATTCTAAGCGGGGCGCAGAACGGCGATATCATTTCTTTCGATACCACCTCGGCGTTCGGCCCGTCGAAAGCCCTGCAGTTCAAGTCCATTTATCATGACTATGTGCCGGTGTATATCCCCGGGCAGATTCTCGTGGCCGAGGCCACGCCGGGCGATGCCAATCTGGACGGTGATATTAACCTTCTGGATATTCTGGCGTTGATTGATTTTCTGTATGGCGAAGGCACCCCGGTCGATCCGGTGGGTGGTGATTACAATCTTGACGGTAATATCAATTTGCTGGATATTTTGGAATTAATTACTGCGATTTACGGTTAGTATTTTTTGAATTCGTCGCCCCGCAATTGGCGGGGCGACGAAGATTATCCTCACCGCTTACAATTTTTTTATTGACTCATTTTGGGTTCAGTTGTATAATTCGCTGAATAAAACCGCTTATACGAACGTCTATTTATAAAAACCGCTTGTGAAGGAGGTGAAAGCCAGGGAATCCTTTGATAATGAAGTGAATGCAAACGTGACTCGGCGGTTGGATGTTGTCAGATATTGACACGGTCAATCGACCGGGGCACGAATTTCGTCAGGGCTCTCTTTTATGCAGCGATGCTGATTTATCAGAGAAATAGTGACAATTCACATATTTCATATACAGTGCAGAGGATGCACCAAATCAGCGTAATACCGCGAATATTAACAGATGAGGTAGGAGATATAGGATGAGAAAGAGTTTTTATGCAGTGATGCTGGTCGCGCTGGCGGTTCTGTTCGCCGGTTCGGCATTTGCCCAGGCCAATGTGCCTATCCGAGTTGTAGCCAACCCCGAGATGGCACCCGGGTGGATTCACCAAGGAGAAAATTTTACGCTTGACTTTTACATGACACAAAACAGCGGTTCCACCTGTATGGGACTCAGTGCGACCTATGAGTTGTACAGTCCTGATGCTTCAGTCATAAACATCACTTACGTCGAT
>CAZVNK010000389.1:2296-3182 GCA_964628115.1 uncultured Ignavibacteriaceae bacterium
GCAGTGGTAGGGGACAGTGTTTTTTGGAATATGGTCAACTCTTTTAGGTTGGACAGCTGGGATGGAGTTCTTCCCGATACTTTTAATCATACGACGATTGCGATTCCATTATCGCCGCCGTATGCCGGTTGGCCATCGGAAGAAGACGTCGAAAAACTACATATGCAGGTAGGTCTGAATATTGCCGATTCAGGATCATTCTGTATAGATTCAATCTCACATGCAAACGCGAGTTATAACTGGCTCTGGCAAGCACCGGCGGTGCCAAGTTTCAGTGGCCCGTATTGCTGGACTGTATCTGATGTAGTTGAAGGTATTCTTGATGAAAACGGTCCGGTATTGCCGGCCGATTTTGCGCTGGCACAGAATTATCCGAATCCGTTCAACCCGTCAACCATTATTGAATTCGCATTGCCGACCAAATCTCATGTGACGGTGAGCGTTTTCAACGTTCTGGGTCAGAAAATCCGGACGTTGGTCGATGAGGAAAAGACTGTCGGTTACTATTCCGAAGTGTGGGACGGCACCGATGATAACGGTCAGCCCGCGGCTTCCGGTATTTATTTCTATCGCATAGACGCCGGCAACGACTACACCGAAACCAAGAAGATGATGCTGTTGAAGTAAATTTTCCCGGTTGAAATATTACCCCTGCCGATTCCGGCAGGGGTTTTTTTATCTTATTATTTCACATATAGTTCAAACAGGTGTTAATGCAATCTTTTTTCTGTGTTGTAATTCTTTGTTATATAGCATGATAGCTGTCCGCGAATATATGTTGGGCGTTTGTGTTATGTCATGTCAGGTCGTTTATTTCGTAAGTGTCTATATATTAATAACATACGGGATATATTTATCAGTTGTCACCTGTCGATGTCGTTCATTT
>CAZVNK010000390.1:0-3176 GCA_964628115.1 uncultured Ignavibacteriaceae bacterium
AATATGATAGGCCATAAGACCGTTAGTGCATACGATATTAACTATATTTTCCCTCTATATCTTTATCCCGACAAAGACAACAAAGACCTGTTCAGCCCGCAACATACCAAAAAAGAGCCGAATATCCCAACTTCTGTTTTTGAGAAACTGCAATCGGCTTACAAGCATAAACCGAAGCCGGAAGAGATTCTCTATTACATCTATGGCGTGTTTTACAGCACTATTTATCGCGAAACATATGCGGAGCTTTAGAAAATAGATTTTCCGCGCGTGCCGTTTGCCGCCGATTACCGCGTGTTCAAAAAAATGGGAGCGTTGGCCAAACAACTGGCCGACCTGCATCTTATGAAAAGCCCGTCGCTCGACAAGCCCATCGCCAAATACCAGGGTGGCGGCAGTAATTACCGTATCGAGAAAATCACCTACAACGAAGACGAACGTCGCATTTACATCAACAAGGACAAGTATTTCGAAGGCGTCGCGCCGGAAGTGTGGCATTATCACATTGGCGGTTATCAGGTGTTGCATAAGTATTTGAAAGACCGTAAAGGCCGAGACATGGACGATGCGACGCATTATTGCCGAATCGTAACGGCGTTAAGTAAAACCCTTGAGATACAAAAACGAATCGACAAGATATATCCTGACGTAGAGAAGCAACTGATTCAATTTTAAATTCTTTGAGCATATCTCGCTTAAATCGGATTCCTTTTAATAATATGATTGCGAATAACATCCCCCCCCAGTGAGTAACTCCATCAGTCACTCTCTTATTGCGTAATATCGGATTCGGTATATATTATGGGTGACGAATATTGTCTGCATATTTTTCAGGAGGGTCTATGTTTGCGATCAGAAATTATCGGGTATTGGTTTGTGCCGTCGGCGCAATCATGCTTATGGGAGCGATCGCGTTCGCGGAAGTGCCGGGAACGATGAATTATCAGGGGCGGCTGACCGATTTATCCGGTAATCCGGTTACCAACGGCAATTACTCGATCGTCTTTCGGATGTACGCCGTTGCCGACGGCGGAACCGCGTTCTGGACCAGCGACCGGATGACGGTGAGCGTGGTCGACGGATTATTCTCGGTAAAACTCGGGCCGTTCGCGGGCAACATGTTTTCATCGGACAGCTCACGCTGGCTGGGGATCACGGTCGAGGGTGACGATGAGATTTCCCCGCGCACGCAACTGGTTTCGGTACCGTACGCATTCCACGCCAAAGAGGCTGAACTGTCGCGGCCGATCATGTGGTCGGGCGGATGTGCATCGCACGGCCAAACACCCGGATTTACCACGTATTGCACCGACGTGGTGGATTTCAACACCACCGGCGGGTATCTGAGTGTGACCGATGCCGGAACATTCACGGTGGAGACGGCGGGATTTTACCGCATCAACGCCTGGACACTCAATCTCTCGTCAACGTCCGCGTCGGTCGGCGTTTATAGGAACGGCACGAGCATTCACGAATCGTCATTCAACACGCAGGACGACTGGATAACGGTCTCTGCCGATGTGACCTGGTATTTCGACGAGGGCGACACGTTTTACGTGGCGTACTACTCCAACAGCGGCGATTACAATTATTACAGTTACGACGGGAGTTGTTGTTACAGCCGACTGCAGGTGACCTTCGTCGGCCCATAACACGCAGGGGCGTGTTTAGTACGCAGGAGCGTGTTTTATAATAAGCGGAATCGCTGTGTCATAATCCGATATCTCAATAATACGGCTTACTATGTGCCCGGGTGATCCTCAGATCGCCCGGGATTCCTTGGAGAGAGAAGGCGCATTTCGATGCGCCTTTTATTTATCTATATATTCCCCACCGCAGGCGGGGCGACACGAGTATGAACGATTGTATCAACGGGCTTTATTTCAGCAATATCATTTTCCTGGTCGCCTGGTACTTTGCAGAGTTGTACGTAACAAAATACACTCCGCTAGATGCTTGATTGCCATCCCACAAAAATGTGTGTCTTCCGGCAGTCAGTAATCCCTGATATATCGTGGTCACCTTTTGTCCAAGGATGTTATACACCGTCAGTTCACCGACTGCTTTTTCCGGCAAACTGACAGCGATCTCGGTAACGGCATTAAACGGATTGGGTCGGTTCCGTTCCAATTCGAAATCATTCGGAAGCACACCGTCCTGATTGTCATCGATATCGGTTTGGCTACCAACAAAATACTCATAGAGGGTTTCCTGCCGGCGGAATGCGCCTATGGAAGCCTGCCCGACGGCTTCAATGGAAAACGCAACGACACCGGAATCGCCGGAATGTTCATAATCCGCACCGTATATGCCGTCATTCGCCAGACTGTCATCGTGCTGTCCATCATCAAACAAACTAAACGGCGGTAATACGGTACTATCGTTCAGAGTCGGCGTCACGGTAATGGTCGCCCCTGCAATCGGCACGGCATCATCGACGAGAACCGCCCGAATTACGGCGCGGTCGCCTTTGTCGGACGAAGTCCCGGTGGTAGTAAACGATGCATGCACCTTGTTGTAAACGACCGACATGATTCGCACTTCAATATCCGACGGCACCATGGCGGCGTCGACAACCCACTCCCATTTGCCCACAGTGGTAAGGTAGAGCGTAAAACCGATAAGACCTTTATAACCGGTGCAAAGATCTTTGGTCGAAACATAAGTGGTATCATAGATGGTTCCATCCGGTGATTTAAGCGAAAAAGAAACGGTGGTATCGGAAGATAATAATGCAACTGTGGCGCTGTCGTTTCCCTCCAAAAAGAATTCGCCATTGATGGTTTCTCCCCCAGCGGATCGGCAATTGTGATCGTAAGTAATCTGAGGTTCTTCATGCGAGATGTCTTCCATTGTTGAAAAAGCCGATTTGAGCGGATTTTGCCCGCGAAGAATGGGATCGATGTGAGTATTGAACAGCCATTCGTCTGTAAAGAAATCGGGATGGCACCATAATGGCATCGGCAGAAGTTTTCCGTAATTGTTTTTATAGTAAGGATTCCATAGTATACCCTGATTACGAACCGCACTATAAGCTGTCACGGCCCCATCGTTGGGAAAGCTCTGGAATCTACTTGATATTCCACAATAACATGTCGGCAAAGGTCCCCGACTACCCCAGTATATGTAATATTCGGTCTCGGGATTATCATGATAATTTTCATTAAACTCAATCA
>CAZVNK010000391.1:0-1868 GCA_964628115.1 uncultured Ignavibacteriaceae bacterium
AGTGCGAGTCGCCCCTTGTCGGCGTAGTACTTGATTTTTTCGTCGACCTCCGGCGCGATGACGGTGATGGTCGAGTCATAATTCAACAGGGTGTCTATTTTGCGCAGGGCCACACGCCCGCCGCCGACAATCAGGCAGCGGCGGTTTTTCAATGAAATGCTGATGGGAAGATAGGTGTTTGCCATGGTATATCCTCACTCGTCGGACGCCGACGTGCGTATTTTTATTTGCAATAGTTTATCCACCAGACGACGGGTCATTATGTCCAGTGTCTCACGCTCCGATTCGGGCAGTTTGCCGGACATAGTCGTAACTTCATTTTGCCGCACCTGCTCGAAATACTCGGCCAGACCGTTATAAAGCGGTTCGTGACGGACATGGTCGAACCAGTACATGAACTCGCCCAGCTTGCGGTCGATAATTTCCTCGGCTATCGGCACGGCCCGTTCACGCTCTTCCTGACGGTCATGCACGAATTGCCGGATATCCTCAAGATCGTACAAACTGATACCGTCGTGCGATCCTTTCTCGAAATCCACGTCGCGCGGAATCGCCATGTCGACCACGATCAATGGGCGGTCGGTCCGATGGGTAACGGCCCTCGTGATCATCTCGCGATTCATGATCGGTTCGGTTGCGCCGGTGCAGGTGATTACGATGTCGATATCGCTCAACAGGGTAGGCAGAGCGGACAATGGATGAGCCTCGGCGTTGTATTTCCCGGCGAACTGCCGCGCCTTTTCCACGGTACGATTGGCGAAGACCAGTCGGGCGTGTTCATGCTTTTGCAGTCCCGATGCCGCCAGCGAAATCATCTTGTTCAATCCGACCAGCAGGATTGCCGGTGAGGGATTATTCTTGATGATAGGATCGAGCATTTCCAACGTGGCGCTACTGATCGAACAGGCGCCTTTGCCCAATTCGGTATTGGTGCGCACCTGTTTGCCGACACGAAAAGCCTGGTGAAAAAGCCGATGTAGTACCTTACCGGCGGCCTTGACGGCACATGCGGAACTGTAAGCTTCTTTTAGCTGGCCGAGAATCTGGTTCTCTCCGAGCACCATGGAATCGATACCGGCCGCGACACGGAACAAATGCACGACGGCGTGTTTGTTTTTGCGAATGTAGAAATCGTCGCGCATGGCGGATAAGTCGAATTGACGCAACCGGGAATAAAACCTTGCGACCAGATCGAAGACGTATATCGTTTTGTCGGTTACGGCGTAAAACTCGATCCGGTTGCAGGTGGCGACAATGGTCGCCTCCTTGACTCCGGCCATTCGGCTGAATTGGGCATGAGCGGATGCGATATCCTCACGTCCGAGTTGAAGCGGTTCGCGTCTTTCGACCGAAGTCACGTGATGATTCACGCCGCATACCACCAGATGCCAGTTACCTACCGCCATGTGTTCAATCGCTCCATATATGTATCATACGCGAAAACGTCGGCAATCATTGCATGGTTTGCACGCCGCCGCCGACAATGACGACGTCGGTGAAACCGGCGTTTTTCAATATATGCGCCGCCTGATACGAGCGCACTCCGCGTTTACAGATGATAACAATCTTTTTGCTTTTGTCCAGTTCCGAAACGCGATCTTTTATCTCTTTCAGGGGAATGTTAAGAGCTTTTATGGTATTCTCATCTCCCGGTGACGGAATGGGCCGGCTTTCCACCTCGTCGGTTTCCCGCACGTCCAGCCAGAGTGCGTCGCCCGCGTTTCTTACGGCATGATAGATATTGACAAAATCGAATCCGTCGCGTTGCGCCCGGGCGATCCCGGCCAGATGATGCAAAGGATCGAGCGCCTCGGAGTAAGGCGGAGCGTAGCCGTGCTCGAAATCAAGCAACTGCTCAACCGTGCTCT
>CAZVNK010000391.1:1878-2169 GCA_964628115.1 uncultured Ignavibacteriaceae bacterium
GCATTCGACGGTGGGAAAATGGTACAGCTTTCAAAATGGGTTGAAAAAGTATCGATTCTACGGCAAATGTCACTGGTTCCGACCGCCTGCAGGCCGAGCAGTTGCCCGTCGGTGGTATCATACACCATTTTGGCGGAAAAGGTCTTGTACTCCGGGTAATAATCCGGCTTGTCGGGGAATGATCCCCAGACTGCGCGGGTTTTCAATCCGGTTTGATTGGCGACGATTTCCGATAGGCCGACCGCTCCGACATTGAGATCGAACACTTTGACCAGAAAGGCCCCCAGCGCA
>CAZVNK010000391.1:2179-2661 GCA_964628115.1 uncultured Ignavibacteriaceae bacterium
GGGAACGGCCGCGCGCATCCTGCGATATGCTCGGCGATGACGCGACCATGACGGTTGGCCATCGATCCCATCGGGATATATATTTTGCGGCCGGTCAGTTGGTTGACCGTTTCGACACAATCGCCGCCGGCGTAGATATTCGGATCCGAGGTCTGCATGAACTCGTTGACCTCGATCGCGCCGGTCTGACCGATCCCCAGTCCACAGGAGCGAGCCAATTCAACATTGGGTCGAACACCCAGACAGAGGAAAACGTAATCGGCCGATATCGGTTCCCGACCTGTCACGTGCACCACCGGTTGACCGTTATCGTCAGTCTCGATTTTCTCCACGCCGACGCCGGTGATCAGTTCCACGTCGTGGCGTTTCATCTCGCGTTCGACAATCACGGCCATCTCGTCATCGAGCACATAGGGAAGGACGTGATCCTTGATTTCGATAAGTGTCGTTTCGATTCCCCACAAATCGGCGCAGGATTGTAT
>CAZVNK010000391.1:2708-3152 GCA_964628115.1 uncultured Ignavibacteriaceae bacterium
CCGATTTTGCCCTGCTCGGCCTGACGACGGAAGTGCACGGCGTCATCGGGTCGCGTGAACGTGCGAATATTGGAGCAGTTCGCCACCGGGAACGGCGGATCGGTCGGGACCGCTCCGGTCGCGATCACCAGTTTGTCGTATCCGTGCGTGAACGTCTCGCCGGTTTGTATCATTTTTCCGGTTATTGTTTTCTTCTCGCGATCGACGGCGACTATTTCCGCACCGGTGACTGCCGTAAAGTTTTTGGCTTTGTCGAAAAAATCGGCATCACGGGCGACCCCGTAAGATGTCACCAGCAATTCCTCGAGACTGCTGATGTCGCCCGATGCGAAAAACGGCAAACCGCAGGTGCCGTACGAAAGCAGGTTTTCTTTTTGAAAAAGGGTGATGGTGGCAGTGGGTTGACGTCGGGCGAGAGTCGCCGCGCATTTCGGTCCGGCCGCG
>CAZVNK010000392.1:0-3151 GCA_964628115.1 uncultured Ignavibacteriaceae bacterium
CTGACCGCCACCCGTGAGTGACGGATCACCTTCCCGTTGAGCGTATACCCCCGGATCAACTCCTGCGCCACCACGCCTTCGGCGTGCTCTTCCGACGGTGTTTGCATCATCGCCTCATGAAGATTCGGATCGAACTCCTTGCCGATCGCCTCGATCGGCTTCAGCCCCTGCTTCTCCAGAATGCCGTAAAAGCTCTGGTATACCAGCTCGATGCCCTTTCGCAGAGAATCCCCGTCGGAACCGCCTGATTCGGCTTTCAACGCTCGCTGGAAATTGTCCACCACCTCCAGCAATTCTGCGATAATGTTCTGTATCATCGTACTGGCGCGCGGTGCGCTTGCGAAAATTATCGAATTCCGCGGCCAGCCGAAGATACTTGTCCTCAGAGGCATCCAGCTTTTCTTTCAACTCGGCAATCTCGGCCGACGCTTTTTCTTCCGGCGTCAGCGGCTTTTCTTTCGATTCAGCTTCGTCCGGCGAGTCATCGGTCTCTTCTTTGGATGTCTTTATCTCAACTTCGATCTTGTCGTCATCCTGCTCCGTCGTCGTCTCATCGACCGGCGCGGTGTTTTCATCGCGTTCGGTATCTTTGGCCATGGCAATCCTCACGATCCTGACAATGCCTTCGTCAGCGATTTGGCGGTATATTCCACGATGGATATCAACCGGGAATACGGCATCCGCGTCGGCCCGATAATGCCGATTGTCCCGCTGACGTTGCCGGCACGGTATTTCGACGCCACCACCGAGCAGTTCTGCATCTGGTCCATTTTGTTTTCACTGCCGATGGTGATCACGATCCCTTCACCGATTGATTTCGAATTGATAAACTCGATCAGTTCCTTCTTTTCCTCAAGCGCCTTCATCACGTTGGACAGCTTCTCCCGGTCGGCGAATTCCGGTTGCTGAATCAAGTTGTTGGCGCCGGTGGCGTGAAGTGAGCTTTGATTGCGATCCTGCCAGATTTCCGACTCCCCGTCCACGAACAGCTTCAACAACCGTGGCGACAGCGCGGTATCGGCCAGGCGCTCACTGATCGTCTTCCGAATACGACCCAGTGTCAGGCCGCTGAGACGATCGTTTAGTACCGATTCCATCTGCCGTAATTCATCGATCGGAACACCCGATTCGAACTCCATCAGAATCGACCGCGCCAATCCGGATTTCACCGCGACAATCACCAGAATCTTGCCTTCGGAAACCGGGATAAGATCGAGCCGCGTCAACACCCCCTCATCGAATCGCGGTGCTATACTGATCCCCAAGAGACTGGTGATTTCGCCGAGATCCTTGCTGGCTAGCCCGAGGTTGGAATCGATGCCGCCTTTGCTACCGGAAACCACCGCCCCTATTTGGGCGCGGTCGCCTTCGGTCAGCGGCTCGGATTTCAGCAGGGTATCGACAAACACCCGGTAGCCGATATCGGTGGGAATTCGCCCCGCCGACGTATGCGGCTGGGCGATTAAGCCCAATTCCTCCAAATCCTGCATGGTGTTGCGAATGGTCGCCGGCGACAGCCCCATCCGGTATTTGTTGGCAATCACCCGCGAACCGACCGGGTCGGCAGTCTGAACGTAATGCACGATCAGATTCTGCAAAACCCGCTTTTCCCGATCTGTTAGATTCTCAAAACCCATCTTACTTCTACTTTAACAACAACTTAATCAAAAAGTTTAGCAATCTCAATGCGAGAGTGCCAAAAAATAAACCATAAACCCGCACTATTGTCAAGGGATAAATAAAAAAGGGCGCGGGGTAACCACGCCCTTGGTGAGAAAAGCTAAAACCTACAGAGAGTCTGAAGGGTTTTTATCTTTGGTATCGGCCTTCTCCTTTTCGGGAGTTGGCTTTTCATGCTTCTGCTCGGCTCGATCATCGATTCCGTTGTTGTTCCGGTCGACGAAATTGTCAAAGTCTTTCTGCACCGGTTTTTGGGCCTTATCGGTCACAGTGCCCGAACTCGAGTCTTTGGTGACCTTCGATTCATCGCTTTGCGGTTCCGGTTTCTGCACCTGAACCGGCTTTTCTTTCGACGGCTTTTCCGCTTTCCGGACTTCCACCGCCGAGGCCGTGGAAACCATCAACATCATCGCCATCATTACTATTATCAAAACCGGCGTTTTCATGATCTTTCCTTCAACAAATCCCTTTCAGTATAGCCTGTTCAATCCCGCAGTCAATACTAAACTGTCTACCGCCTCGTCGGTTCGGTCCGGCTTCCGCCGGAAGAGGACGACGATTGCGATGAACTCGTCCGCGAGGACGATGAGGAACCGCTACTACTCGACCGCGACGAACTTTTTACGCTCGGGGAACTGCTTCGCGATCCCGAAGACTGCGTTCGGCCCGAATCCGATCTGCCACTGCTACCGGATGATTTCCGAACCGAGGAGGAATTGCCCGAATTTCGCGATGACTTGTCCGATGATGACGAGCGGCTCGACGATGACTTTCGGTCGACAGACGTACTGCGGCTCCTGGTGGAACTGCCGGAATCGGTCGAACGAGTCGAACGATCCGAGGAACGCACCGAACGCGTCGAACGGCTGTCACCCGATGATGACGAGCGGCTCGAACTGGTCGAGAGTTTATCACGATCGTACGATGTTCCTCTGGCCCGGCTCGATCCGGTCGTGGCCCGACTGTCGGAACTGCGTGACGATGACGTTGACATTTTCGACCCCGAATATCTCGACGTCGTCGAGGTCATGTTTCGGCGGACTTCCTTCTTGGTTACCACCTGTCGTTCGTATTCCGGGTAGCCGTTCTTGACCGGATTGAGATATCCGCGCTCCCGCACGTCACGATAACGCGATTTCACGTTATCCTTGGTGCGCACGATCGTCTCGTCGATCACCACCGACCGCCGTCTGACCACCGTAACCCGATCCTCCCAGCAGTGTCCCCAGGGATCGTACACCGTCACCCAGTGATGCCCGTAATAAATCCGGGGGATATACAGCGGCGCGCATCCCCAGTACACACCGTCGATATAAATCGACGCGCCGAACGGGTAATCGATAAACACCGAACCGCACATACTCCAATGCGGGTAATCGTACACGTACACCGGGCGGAAATACGCCTCGTTCCATTCGTTGACCACGAACGACGCCAGTAGCAGGCGCTCCAAGGTGGTGATGCGCTTGTT
>CAZVNK010000393.1:0-3133 GCA_964628115.1 uncultured Ignavibacteriaceae bacterium
ATACGTTGATCGGAGCTTTTCTCAAGGAAGTGGACGCCAACACGACGAGAATTTCGCTTCGTTCCCGCACCAATATCAACGTGTCGGAACTGGCCCACAAATATGGCGGCGGCGGGCATGTCAAAGCTTCCGGACTTACGATGAAACTGCCGTTGCGCGACGCGGGGCGCAAACTTCTCGGCGATTTGCGGGAGATGATCCATGTTGCAATATGAAGGCATTCTCCTGTGTCGCAAGCCGTACGGCATGACCAGTCATGACATCATTCATGAACTGCGTCTGACCGTCGGGCAGAAGAAGATCGGTCACACCGGGACCCTTGATCCCCGCGCGACCGGGCTTTTGGTTATCTGCCTGGGACGGGCCACCAAGATCGCCCAGTTTCTCAGTGAGACCGACAAGACGTACGAAGCCGAGATTTGTCTGGGACAGCGTTCCTCAACCATGGACGGCGAGGGGCTGGACCTGAATGAACCCATAAAGCCGATCCCCGAACTTGATGACGCCGGGATGCAGGATGTCCTCGATACTTTCAAGGGGCGTATTACCCAGCGCGTGCCGTCGTATTCGGCCGTGAAAATCGGCGGACAGCGCATGTACAAACTGGCGCGCAAGGGCGTGGCGGTTGAAGCGCCGGAACGGGAAGTGGAAATCGGCAATATCACCCTGAAGGAAATGGAACTCCCCACGGTGCGTTTCACGGTTTCATGCTCCAAGGGGACATACGTGCGCGCCCTCGCCGATGACATCGGTCAGCGGATCGGGTGCGGCGCGTATCTGAAAGGGCTGGTGCGTACTCGGGTGGGACGGTTCGAACTGACCGACGCGTTGAGTCTGACCGAGATCAAGCATTATCGCGACGCCGGTTCACTCAAGCGGCACGTGTTACCGATCGAGACGGTGCTTCCGTTTCCGTCGGTTCAGGTGAACAAGTCGTTTGCCCCGGCGATTATCACCGGGCGTGCGCCGGAGTTTAAAGACGTCGTGGACATCAGCGAACGGTTTAACACCGGTGATCTCCTCAGCATTTGCGATCATACCGGACGCGTGATGGCGGTCGGCCGGGCCGAAATCGACTCGGTACACCTGCATCGGGAATACAAGGGAAAGCAGTTTTTTACCTATATAAGGGTTTTGAATTGAGTCTGGAAATTATATACGGCGTCGAGAATCTCACGGCTTCCGGTGAACGATCCGTGGTTACGATCGGGACCTTCGACGGGATTCACCTGGGACATCAGGCCATCCTGAGACGCCTCATGGCGTGCGCCCAGGAGCACGGGGTGACACCGATGGCCGTGACGTTCGAGCCGCATCCCCGGGTGCTGGTCACACCGGACAGCCCGCCGCCGCTTCTGACCGTCTGGGAAGAAAAGGTGCGGTTGTTTGCACCTTATATGGCCGGGCGACTGCTGGTTTTGCGATTCACGCCGGCCTTGATGAACACCACCGCGGAGCAGTTCGCGAAAAGCATTCTGGTCGACAAACTCAACGTGCGGAAGTTGATCGTCGGTTACGACCATGCCTTCGGAAAAAACCGCACCGGGACGATCAATGATTTGATGGAGCTCAGCCGCCGCTTTTCCTTCGACCTGGAGGTGGTCAATCCGATCATAATCGAGGGTAAGCCGGTTTCATCGACGCGGATCAGGCGGTTGATCGCCAACCGGCAGTTTTCACAGGCACTGGATATGCTGGGGCATCCTTATCCCATTCACGGCATCGTGCAGAGGGGGATTTCCCTGGGCAAGAAAATCGGTTATCCGACGGCCAATGTCAAATTCGCCGAGCGAAAACTACTGCCGACCGACGGCGTGTATTCTTGCAGTATCGACCACGGCGATGATCATTATGACGGGATGATGTTTATCGGACACAATCATTTCAATCCCGAGGGCGGACGAACGGTGGAGGTTAATATATTCGATTTCGACGGCGATTTGTATGACCGGGAGATCGTGGTGTACCCGGAAGTCTTTATCCGGGAGAACAACATCTTTCCCGGCACCGACGAACTGGTGGCGCAGATTGCCAAAGACCGAGACAACGTAATCAGAATTAAGCATATAGGAGAAACGAAGTAATGGCGGTAAGCAAAGAGAAAAAAGCGGAAATCATTTCGACTCATCGACTGCATGAGTCGGATACCGGTTCGCCGGAAGTGCAGATTGCCGTGCTGACCGAGGACATCAACAAGCTCACCGAGCATCTCAATCAACACAAGAAGGATCATCACGGCCGTCGCGGTTTGCTGCAAAAGGTCGGCAAAAGAAGACGACTTCTTGACTATTTGAAGGATCGCGACATTGAAGGCTATCGTCAATTGATTGCGAAGCTGAACATCAGACGATAGCACAGGAGACAAAGAATGAAACATGAGGTTGAACTGGAAATCGGCGGAAAGCGCCTGACAATTGAGACGGGAAAAGTCGCCAAACAGGCCAATGGATCCGTGACAGTCAGATTGGGAGACACGATGATTCTCTCGGCGGTCTGCGCCACTGACAAGCCGCTGGAGGGACGCGATTTTTTCCCCCTGACGGTGGACTATCGTGAGAAAACATACGCCGCGGGAAAAATTCCCGGCGGCTTTTTCAAACGCGAGGGAAGACCCTCCGAAAAGGAAATCCTGTCATGCCGGATTATCGATCGGCCGATTCGGCCGCTGTTTCCGGATGATTACAAAAACGAAGTGCAGTGCCACAATATCGTGCTTTCGGCGGATCAGGAGAACGACGCCGACGTGCTCGGTTTGATCGGCACCTCGGCCTCGCTGGCCATCTCCGACATTCCCTTCACGAAAACGATCGCGGGAGTCAGAGTGGGACATGTCGACGGACAGTTCGTTATTTTCCCGACCTTTGCGGAACTGGAAGAATCCGATATCAACCTGACCATGGCGGGATCGAAGGACTCGATCACGATGGTCGAGGGTGGCGGCCGGGAAGCATCCGAAGAGGATTTGCTGGCGGCGCTGGAATTCGGGCACAATCATATCAAGATGATTGTCGAGAAAATCGAGGAACTGTGCGAGAAGTCCGGCAAATCCAAAGCGGAATACCAGCCGGTGAAAGTCGATGACACGCTCAAAGCGAGAGTGGAAGAACTGGCGCGGACGCGTCTGCAGGAATAC
>CAZVNK010000394.1:0-3130 GCA_964628115.1 uncultured Ignavibacteriaceae bacterium
CAGCGTTGCCAGAATCGCCTCTTCCGAGCCGCCGTATTTTTTCTTCAAGCGATACAGCTCATCCAGCCGCGCGTTGATTTCCTCCAGTCGCACCGGATCGTCCGGGATCGACGAGCGATACGATTCGATTTCCGTCCGAAGTTCATCGAGATTGATCATTGCGGTATCGAGCATTTCCAACCGTTTGGCCAGCGACTTGTCCAGTTCGACCATGTGCGACAGTTCCCGATGGCATAGCCCCAGCGCCTGCACCACTCCGGAATCATCGGCTTCCAGCACTTCCAGCACCGCCCCGCTTTTTTCGCCCAGTTCGCGCGAGGAATCGAGAATTTTCTTTTCGGCCAGGATTTCTTCCTCTTCGCCCACCCGCACGTCGGCCTTTTCGATTTCCTCTTTCTGGAAGAGAAGCAGTTCCCGTTCGTTTTTTTCGCGTTCTTTGCCGACCAGGAGGGCGGCTAGTTGACGGCGGGTTTCATACCACCGTTCATATACGTCCCGCACTTTTTCGACGGTTTCTTCCTGATTCGCGAAATGATCGAGAAACGACAGATGATGCCGATCATCGAGCAGTTGCTGATGCGCGTGCTGTCCGAACAACTCCGCCAGATATGCGGTCAGCGGTCTGACCTGCGCCAGTGTTACCAGTTGATCGTTGACAAAAATCCGCGCCGCGCGCGCCAGTGGAATTTCCTTGCGCAGAACCAGTTCATCATCGGCAGAATCAATACCCGCTGTAGTAAGCAACTCGGTGATCTTATCCGATCCTCCCCCGTCGAAAACCGCCTCGATCACAGCCAGATCCGCGCCGGAACGCACGTCGTCCTTATCGGCCTTCTCCCCCAGCACCTGCGCCAGCGCACCGACGATAACCGATTTTCCCGCACCGGTTTCGCCGGTGAGGACATTCATGCCCGGTTCGAAATTAACGTCCATCCGGTCGACCAATGCGAAATTCTCGATATGTATTCGCCGCAACATGGTTTAATCCCGCCGTTTGATCAGTTCGTACACTTCGGCTTCCAGTCGTTTGGCGGTGGTTTCGTCGCCTGCTTTCTCCGCCTCTCTCAGTTCGCCCTTGAGCCTGTCGATTAACCGCTCGCGTTTGAATCCGGCAATCTTTTTGGCGATGCCCTTGATTGTCGCCGAGATATTATGCCCTTCCCATTCTTTCACCGCCAGCGATGAAAAGGCCGATTTGAGAGTTTTGTCCTCCAAATGATCCAGCAAAACCGATTCTGAAATCGCGCCCAACTTTTTGTAAATACCGATTACCGCCGAATATAATTTGCCCATCGTCTCGGACCGAAAGTCATCGGATGAAATTTTCTCATGAATGCCGTCGATATATTCGGGATAATGCACGATCAGTCCGATCAAATCCTGCTCGATATCCGCCACCCGTCCGGGCGGGGCGCTTTCTCCGACCGCTTCCCGTTGCGATTCGGATCGGCCTGCCAGCAGATCATAAAACGACCGGGGATTGACCCGCAGTCGCTCGGCGGCGTCATTGAGCAGTAAATCGCGGCGGGTTTTGTCACCGATTTTTCCCGCCAGCTCCGCCATTTCCTTGATCAGTTTCTCTTTGACGATTATTCCGGCCTTTTCCAGATCGACCTGTTGCAGGCGAAAATCCAGATACTCAACCGCGTTTTCGCGAGTCGTCAGAATTGCATCGGCTCCGCCTTTTACCGCCAGCGAATCGGGATCATCGCCTTCCGGGGCCTGCATGATTCGCACTTCCAGTCCGGCGTCGTAGAGCACGTCCACCGAACGCATCGCGGCTTTCATTCCGGCTGAGTCGGAATCGAAAAACAGGCAGGCCGTATCGGCGAAATGCGCCAGCATTCGCGCCTGTTGCAGAGTGAACGCCGTTCCCGACGAGGCCACGGTATTGGTGATGCCCACCTGATGGAGCATGATGACGTCGAAATATCCCTCGACCACGATCACTTCGTTTTGTTTGCGGATTTCATTGCGGGAATAATTCAAGCCGTAGAGAACGTTGCTTTTACTGTACAAAGGCGTTTCCGGCGAATTGATATATTTGGCCAATTCTCCCTTTTTTAACGCTCGACCGCCGAATGCGATCGGTTTGCCGCTTTGATTGAAAATGGGAATCATCAATCTCTGCCGGAATCGGTCGAAATACGAATCGCGCTTGTCGGAATGAATAATCAATCCGGCCCGCTCCAAATCCTTATGATACAAGTCCTTTTTCAACGCATACATTAAAAGACCGTCCCATTCCTCGCCCGCCAGACCAAGTTGAAAAAACGAAATCGAATCCTCGTTCAATTGCCGCACCGATTTCAGGTAGTGCATCATCTTGTCGCGATAGCGGTCAGAGAACAACGTTTCCCGGTAATAATCCATCGCCACCTGATGCGCGTAATGCAAACGGTCGAGATCGTCGCGCCGCGCACTGTCTCCGCGCGACTCCTCGATACGAATCCCCGCCCGCTGGGCAAGATAGCGCACCGCCTCGACAAAGGTCATATTCTCGTGTTCCATCAGGAAATTGAACACGTTGCCGCTGGCGCCGCATCCGAAACAGTGATAAATCTGCTTTTCCGGCGCGACCGAGAACGACGGTGTTTTTTCGACATGAAAGGGACACACCGCGAAATAATTGCGGCCGCGTTTTTTCAGGCGTAGGTACTGGCTGAGTAAATCGACGATGTCCGTCGCCTGACGAACCTGTTCGATGGTATCCTGAGATATCATGCCCATATTATTTCAACTTGACAACCGTCACGCCGGAACCTCCCTCGTTCCAGTTGCCGAGACGGATCGATTCCACCGCAGTGTGTTCTTTGAGAAACGTGGTCATGGCCTTGCGCAAAGCGCCGGTTCCCTTGCCGTGCACGACATAAATCTGGCGAAGTCCGGATATGACCGCCGTATCGAGAAATTTGTCCATCGCCTCGCGCGCTTCCTCGACCGTCATCCCGCGCAGATTGATCTCCGGCCCCGTGGACTCCGCACCCCGCAGACCCGATGATCCTTCGATTGTCTTTTTCTTCTCCGATGCCCTGGCTCCGAGTTTTTTCATCGATTCCGCGGAGACCGTCACCAGCACGTTGCCGACTCGGACTTTGGCGCGACTATCGGTCAGTAGTTCGGCGACCTC
>CAZVNK010000395.1:0-3095 GCA_964628115.1 uncultured Ignavibacteriaceae bacterium
ACATTTAAGTCGTAAAACAGTTGAGACCATATCAAATTGCCATGTTATATTATCATCTTCTCCATCTCCGACCGATATTTGTTTTCGTTCCATAATGTTCATCTCCTAAAAAAAGATCAATAAAAAAATTAGAGGCAGATGACAGTTTTCTTTTCGGTACTGCTGCACCTACAAGGTCAGGACAGATGCCTTTGAGGGTATATGAAGGCACTCTTACGCATATGCTGAAAGCAAGAGATATAGAGAACACTGGGATTGACATATCCTCTTTTCTGTATGAGCAGATAAAACCTTTATTTCCAGACGCAGAACATGTAGATCTCACATGCGGAGAAAATCTCTACAATGCAAGCATATACATGACTCCTCAGAAGGTCAAGGACCAAAGAATATTGTCAGTCAAACTGAACAAGGAATGTTTGACTCGGGCGATGCTGGACGGTTTGAAACCGGGGGATCGTTTTTTCGATCTGGGATGCGGTTCGGGGATATTATCCATTCTGGCGGCCAGACTGGGAGCGGGGAAAGTGATCGGAGTCGATATCAGCGACGTGGCGATTGTCAATGCCCGCGAAAATGTCGAAATTAATAAGGTTGCCGATCAAATCGAGATCAAGGTCGGTTCGGTTGAGGTCGCGGTCGCGACTGCGCCGTATGATTTTCTGGTTGCGAATATCTTAAAAAATGTTGTTGTTGAACTGTTCGACCGAATGTATGACGCGGTCAGGCCGGGCGGGATAGTCGTGCTGTCCGGTTTGCTCGAAGAGGAACAAGAGGACGTTCTGGAAATGGTAAAACGCCGAGGCAATATGAAGTATCGCATCATAAAAGAGGGAGAGTGGATTGCCGTTGAGGTGGTTATAAGATGATGTCCGTGTTTTATGTTTTGCCCGACCGGATTGGAGAAGAGGCGGTTTTTATCGACGGCCCGGAGGCACATCACCTAAGCAAAGTGATGCGAGTCAAAAAAGGCGAGCCGATCGTGGTGGTCGATGGGGCGGGTAATGCCTATCGTTGTGAAGTCGAAAAAATCGACAAAAAAGGCGTGATAGGCAAAATCCTGACCCGCAGTCGTAATTTCGGCGAGCCGCTGACCCGGGTGACGCTGGCGGCGGGATTGTCGGTCGGGTATAAATTCGATGACGTTATTCAGCGGGCGACCGAACTGGGAGTGGCGCGATTCGTGCCGCTGATTACGGAAAAGTCGAAAGTGAAAATCGACGACGAGAAAAAGGCCAAAACCAAACTCACCCGCTGGACCAAGATCGCGGTGGCTTCGATTAAACAATGCGGGCGGGCGTATTTGCCCGTGATCGAGACACCGGTGACGATGACAAAGTTTCTGGAGACTTCCGAGGATTTGGGCCGGATGCTTATATTCGATCCGAATTCGGGTGGGTTGCCGATTCAGCAGTTGGAATTGACGAGGGAAAACGGTGGTTTGACCGTTCTGGTCGGGCCGGAATCCGGATTTTCCCGGGCGGAAATCGATCTGGCCCGCGAAAAGGGCGCTGAGATCGTATCACTTGGCGACAGAATATTGCGCACCGAAAATGCCGCGCCGACGGCGCTGGCGGTGATCATGTATACATTGGGCGAATTCAGTTGATTCGGTTTTCTGCCGATAGAACTGAATATGGAGATCATTCTGATGTACATCTGGGTGATGTTGGTGGGACTTTGTATCGGGTCGTTTCTCAACGTGTTGATTTATCGCCTTCCCCGCCATATTAAAATCGCCTTGAGTCGTTCGAGTTGCCCCTACTGCCGAATGCCGATCAAGATGTATGACAACATTCCGGTTATCAGTTATCTTCTGCTGGCCGGAAAATGCCGCTATTGCCGGGCCGAAATTTCTCCGCGCTACCCGATGGTGGAGCTTCTCACGGCGGGTGTGTTCGTGTATTTTTTCTGGTTGTACGGACTGAGCTGGCAATTCGCGGTGTATTCCTTTCTGGGGGCGATTTTACTGACCATTATTTTCATCGACGTCGAGTTTCAGATTATTCCCGACTTGTTGACGATTCCGGGAATGGTGATCGGTCTGGGCGTGTCGCTGTTGCCGTCGGGGATCGGGATCGTCTCCGCGCTGATCGGTCTTCTGGTCGGCGGCGGATTTTTGTATCTTATCGCGCTATTGGGGGACTGGCTGTTCAAGAAAGAGAGCATGGGCGGCGGCGATATCAAAATGACCGCCATGCTGGGGGCGTTTCTGGGATGGCAAAAAATCGTCATTATCTTCTTCGCGGGAGCGTTGATCGGCCTGGTCATCTCGGTGGTGGTGATGGCGTTTTCCAAGCGGGTTCGCTCATCGCGGATTATTCCATTCGGGCCGTTTCTGGCCATTGCGGCGTTTCTGGCCATATTGTACGGCGACGCCATTATCGCGTTTTATATTGAACACTTTTTCTCCGTGTAGGCCTTCGCGGCCCATTCTCACTCAATCGACGCCTTTTCCTGACGATACTCTCAGTGGAGGAGTATGAGTAGCAAACCGAAAGCATTCAGGTGGGAAATCCGGCTGGGGTTGGCGCTGATCGTGCTGGTGCTGGTCATTTTGAATTTCGCCTCGCATTATACGCTTCACCGGGTGCGGCAGTCGATCGAGGAGTCGGTGAAAGATCGCCTTTCCGAAGCCTCGGTGGTGGTGTCCAATTCGATTTTCAAGCAGGGAACCACGGAGTTGTCCGACAGCCTGATCGCGGATATTTCCTATACGTACAATCTGGATTACCTGCACGTGATTCATCTGAACTATGCGCGGATTATGGCGATTCGTTGAACCGACCGGCGAGCGACTGATGCCGTTGTTGCGGAATCAGCCGGTGTACCTGCACGCGTCGGGGAGTGCCGGCACGCATCTGCTGTTTCCCATTAAATTCGCGGGTTCGGATTACGTGATAAACGTCGCCGACAAAAGCAGTCTGCTGGGATCGCTGGAAAACGCGGGTAAAATACTGGTTTTTTTCGCGGTGTTGGGGATTATCATTATCACCTATGTCGCCGCGCGTTTCGCGCGGCTGGTTATGGATCCGTTCATGCGCCTGCGCCAGAAGGCCGAGGAAACCGGGCGGTTCGACAGCACCGCCGACGAT
>CAZVNK010000396.1:0-3089 GCA_964628115.1 uncultured Ignavibacteriaceae bacterium
CAGATCCGGGTGTCGCTGTCGTTCACCCTGCAGGCGATCGTGTCGCAGTGCCTGATTCCGAAAATGGGCGGCGGGCGATGTCTGGCCCTGGAAGTCATGGTCTGCACGCCGGCGATTCGGGCGTTGGTACGAGACGACAAAGTTCATCAAATATACAGCATGATTCAATCCGGACAGAAGTACGGAATGAAAACCATGAATCAATCTCTGGCGGAGTTGTACAACGGCGGCAAGATCACCGTGGGCGACGCGATGAGTTTCAGCAGTAATATTCAGGAACTGAATGAAATGCTCACCAGAGGCAAATCCCCGGCGATGGTATAATCCGGGGGGAGAAGGAAGCTAAGTTATGCCGGTATTTGAATACAAAGGCAAGACGTTGGCCGGAGCCCAGGTTCAGGGTGAACTGGCGGCGAAAAGCCGGGAGGAACTGGAGCGCCTGTTGCGCCAGAATCGTATCCTGGTGTCGTCGATTCGTAAAAAGCCGGCTGAGATCAGAATTAAGATCGGAACCGGAATAAAGAAAATCGATATCTCCCGTTTCACGCGGCAGTTCGCGACGATGATCGGCGCGGGCCTTCCGATGGTGCAATGTCTGGAAATTCTCGCGGCGCAGTTGGAAAATCCGGAAATGCGACGGGTGGTCAGTCAGATCAAAGAAGGCGTGCAGGGGGGATCGACGTTGTCCGACGCGATGGGGCGTCACCCCAAAGTGTTCGATCAGCTGTACACCAACATGGTGGAGGCGGGCGAAATGGGCGGCGCGCTCGACACGATTCTGGTTCGACTCGCGGTGTACCGCGAGCAGGCCGACGCCCTGACGCGCAAGATCAAGGGAGCGCTGGCCTATCCGATCGTGATTATGGTCGTCGCGGTCGGCGTGACGGTCGGTATGTTGACCTTCGTGGTGCCGACGTTTGCCAATATGTTCGGCAGTCTCGGCGCCGAACTTCCCGGCCCGACCCAAATGGTGCTGGATGTCAGTAACTTTTTCCAGAGTTATATCCTGCTGATGGTGGGCGGCCTGATCGTTTTCGGAATCATATTCGTGTACTGGGTGCGCACCGAATCGGGAAGAGCCATTTTCGACGCTTCCCTGTTAAAGGCGCCGCTGTTCGGAAACCTGCTTCGCAAGACCGCCGTGGCGCGATTCACGCGGACGCTGGGAACTCTGCTGGCGTCGGGCGTGTCGATTATCGACGCGATGGAAATCACCGCCAAGACCGCCGGCAACGTGGTGATCGCGAAGGCGATCAGAAAAGCGGTGATGGCGATCGCCGAGGGCGACACGATTACCGGACCGCTCAAGGAGTCCGGGGTGTTTCCGCCGATGGTGACGCAGATGATTTCGGTCGGTGAGAAAACCGGCGGACTCGACGAGATGCTTGCCAAGATCGCCGACTTTTACGATGAAGAGGTCGACGCGGCGGTGTCCACGCTGACGTCGCTACTCGAACCGCTGATTATCGTCGGTATGGGCGGAGTCGTCGGCGCCCTGCTGGTCGCGATGTACTTACCGATGTTCGACATCATCGGAAAAATCTAAAGACTTGCGTATCGGGAGACGCCGGATTGGCGTCTTCCGAATCGTATCAGACGCATGATAACCAATGTGACCAATGCCCGCTGGTTGTTGCCGATTCGCCTGTTGGCGTACGTGCTGATTTCGGGCATTGTCATTTTCCGGATCAACTATCCCGGCTTTCTCAGTTTTCCGTTTTTCGCCTATTCATTATTGACGTTACTGCTTCCGGCTCTGCTGGTGGCGCGGCGCTGGGTCACGGTCGGCTTTGTCCTGAAAAGTACCGCGTTTGTCCAGAGTGTTTTCGAAATGCTGGTCATTCTGGGGATTGTCTACGTCACGGGGAATATCAACTCCTCGTATTCGGGACTTTTGATTCTGTGTATTATTTCAACGGCGCTGGTCAGCCGCCTGGTCGGCACGCTCAGTATCGCGTCGCTGGTGTCGTGCGGATATGCCTTTATCGTCTGGTTCGGGCTTGGTCTCGGGGGCGACGCGGGGAGCGCCACCAGAGCGCTGGAGACCATATTTTCATCGCAGGACGCCGCCTTTTACAGCATTTTTCTACACGTCCTGACGTTTTTCCTCGTGGCGTTTGTCGCGGGATATCTGGTCGAGCATTTGCAACGCAAGGATCGCCAGCTGGCCGACACCTCGCAGGCGTTGCGGCGGGCGCGGCTGGAGACGGATGACATTTTGCGTCATCTCAATACCGGCCTGCTGACCATCGAACCGGAAGGCAGGATTATCTTTTTCAATCGGGCCGCCGAGGAGATTCTGGACGTCAGCGAAATCGACGTGAAGGGACATGATTTTCGCCTGACGTTTTCCGACCGCATGTCGCGCCTGTCCCACGTTCTTGAGGAGGTTTTGCATTCGCAGAAACATTCTCGCCGAAGCGAGGTGGAAATCAGCAAACGGGACGGAACGGTGGTGCCGATCGGGCTGTCGACTTCAATCCTGATCGACGAGGACGGCGGTATACGCGGACTGATCGCGATTTTTCAGGATTTGACCGAGACTAAAAAACTCGAGGAAAAAATCAGGATCGCCGACCGGATGGCGGCGGTCGGTGAACTCTCGGCCGCCATTGCCCATGAAATCCGCAATCCGCTTGCGGCGATATCGGGATCGGTCGAGGTCCTGCAGGCCGAGCTTAATCTGGCCGATGACAACAATCGCCTGCTGGAGTTGATTATCAAGGAATCGAGCCGGCTCAATCAGATTCTGGCCGATTTTCTGCTATATGCCCGAAGCAAGCGTTCGGCGTTCAATCGCGTGGAATTATGTCGGCTGGTCAGCGACGTCATGGAAATGGTCAAGCATCTGCCGGCGTATCATGATGGGATTTCCTTGCGCCTGCTGGCCGAAGAGGCCGTGGTGTACGTGTTTGGCGATGAGGACCAGATCAAACAGATACTGCTCAATCTGATTGTCAACGCCATGGAGGCGATGGACACCAAACCGGGCGAGATAATCGTGACGGTTGAAGGGGACGAGGCTCCGGAGACGCCGGTCGTGGTGTTGAAAGTGACCGATAACGGCCCCGGTATCCCCGAAGAGGTAC
>CAZVNK010000397.1:0-3073 GCA_964628115.1 uncultured Ignavibacteriaceae bacterium
ACCATGGCACAAAGAATTAACAATTACATAGTATACCGTGTCTGGAAGTGGATTGTCTATGGTGAATTCATACTCAAAGTACTTCAAGAAACCGTCATCGGTTAGTTCATCACCCGAAAGCTCTCCCAGGTTAAAGGATGATGGATATGATTGCTCGGGATATACTTTGTGGATTCCGTCGGGATTAGATAAATCGGATTGGTTTAGATATACCTGGACAAAGTAAAACATATCGTCATCTATGACCAGGGGATGTATCATTGAATAATCAAGTGGATTGTCTATACCATACTCGTCAATGATATCCTGGAGAGAATACGAGCGCAGTTGCAGATGCCATTGCAAATCGCCTAAGTAAAACTCATATGCAAAATAGTTTTCAATGTCATAACTGCCAGCCAACACATAATCATTGGCTATATTATTGAGTGCATAATGAACCGTATACCCTTCAAAAAAGCATTGTGTTAGATATTGATCAATGCTGACTTCAGGCATAAGTCCGTTCCATCGAACCTGTATCTTGCCGTTTTGTGGTGTGAGACGCAGGTTGTTAGTAATCACCGCCGCTTTGGGGGTGAGGTCTGATTCGCCATCGCCCCGATACCAGTATTTTTGATCATTACAGATGATATATTTCCCGCTGTCGCCGTCGCCATCGGTGTCATATCCGGGATAATCATAAAACCATGACGCCCAGATGGCGTTTTGTGCCAGATCGCCGAAGTTTAACTGGTCATAATATGCCTGCGGGGCGAGCGGATCAAACATATCCTCAAAGGCAGTGCAGTTGGTATGGAGGTTTTCGCCGGCGACTAATGCAATTGTAAGCGGGACACTTTCGCCCGGTTCGATACTGACCGGGCCGAATGAGAGAAGAAATTTGGTATCGTTGCCGTCGGCTGCGTCTACCGCATTTTCCGGAGGTGAGAGCCATCCATCGGACGTGTGATCGACAGCGGTAAACATCTGATCGTAATCGAATTCATCATGACGCATGATGTAGTATTTGTTGCGATCACCTTCCGGCGTGCCGAGAAATCCCCCGAAATCCCTGAATGGATCATCCGGTGTTCCGGTCTTCCGAGGACCGAAATCGTAAGCCATTGTCTGGTTCGATGCCCACCAGTTAAAATTCATTCGGGCTGTATCGCATGGATATTGCAGGATTTTAACGCCGAACACGGAAGTCAGGTCGAAACCGGACGGGCATGGCAAGCCATAGCTATACCTTCCATCGTTATCCGCCGACCAGGCAATGTTGATCGTATCCTCGAAACACCCCGGGGGGAATAAGGGATGTGGATACGTGTACAAAAAACCGCTGATATCATCCATGCCCTGATCGCTTCCTCCTCCCAATTTGGCAATGTCAGCGTCGACAAAAATACCGGCATAGATATCCTGAAGGGATTGACTGCCGATATTTTCTATCTTGTAGTCAATAATCACGAAGTCCTCGGCATAGGCATAATTCCAGGCGTAACTGCTTTGCGTAATCTCCAGCTCAAGCGGAATATGCAGTCGGCCGTCGAATTCACTGAAACCAACAACATTTATATCACTTGTCGTATCACAATAGTGTGCCACAATGTCCTGTTCCGAGACCGCGGGAACGTCAATCAGATTATGAATGGTATGATATTCCAACGGCGAGTAATTACCCGGCGCCAACTCATAGATATAATGCCAGCCATCGATTGCAGTGGAAACCAGCGTATCATTGCCGATCGTGCCGCCGATCCACAATCCTCCGGCGAAAAGAAAATCCTGACTGCCCGGATATGGATAGTTGCATGATGACGGCGGAAGACCGGTGAGATCATCGATTGGTGTACCCTGAAAACATCCCGTGCCGAATGTCCCCATGTTACTGACCGAGATTCCCAGTTTGTTTATGGTATGTGTCACGATTCGGTAGTCGGGCGTATTTGTCGATTTGTCGACATTGGTAGTGCTATTGCTCACGGTGTAATTATCGGTGATGATTTGACGGCTGAACGTGTGCGTCGGCCACAGGCATAAAAACAACAATGCCAGCAGGCCGCAAAAAAACGGCTTGGATTGATACATTGGATTACCCTTTTTTAGATCAAAAATAGACTTACAAATAAAATAACTATTTTCCGTAAATAGTCAATCACATCTTGTCGTGACCTGCGGAGAACGAAGAATTTAATAAAAAGGGATATCACGAAAAAAACCGCCCAATCGGGCGGTTTTCGATATTTTCAGCCGTAGGCCGAATGCGTCAGCGCGGTCGTCAGGCCGCCTTCTGAGCCTTCTTGCGGGGAGCCTTGATGACCTTGCCGGCCTTCAGGCAGGACGTGCAAACCTTGATCCGTTTGATAGTTCCGTTGACATTGGCACGTACCGTTTGCAGATTCGGATTCCAGCGCCGTTTCACGATATTATGAGCGTGCGAAATGGTATTTCCGAAATTGGGCTTTTTCCCGCATATTTCACATATTTTTGACATTGCCACTATCTCCAAAATTTCAAGTCAAGAATTATAATAGATTTTCCTCAAAAAGCAAGTGGATTTCCTTTTCTTTTTGTCGGCATGAACCGTTTTTTTCAGTATCGGTTCCGGAGGCAAAGGCTTTATTTCACACTGCTTGACACCATATATTAAAAGCCGTATGTTCTCAAAAACGGCCCCAAAAACCGAAATATAATGAAAACAAGCACTTAAATCGGACTATAACCTATATGCTGGACATGAAATTTATCCGGGAAAATCCGGATCTGGTCAAAGCGGCGGTCGCGAATAAAAACGACCACGCCGATGTCGATAAAATCCTCGAGCTGGACTCAAAGCGGCGCATGCTGCTGATCACCGGCCCCAACATGGGGGGTAAAACCGCGCTCCTGAAGACCTTGGGCTTGGCGGTGCTCATGGCCCGCTCCAGCCACCGCTTCGGCGCCGAGCTGCCCCGCGTCGGCCACGACGCCACCATCGACAAGGAGCGCCCCCTCCCCTGGGCCTAGCCCGCACCCACCTGCGCAACGACGCGCCTGCCCCAAAAGCCTTCTGTATCTGCACATGATATCCTGGATCACGTTATTTAGG
>CAZVNK010000398.1:0-3071 GCA_964628115.1 uncultured Ignavibacteriaceae bacterium
CCGCCATCGAGATGGCCAAGCGTGCGGGCTGGACCGCCGTCATGTCCCACCGCTCCGGCGAAACCGAGGACAGCACCATCGCCGACATCGCCGTGGCCACCAACGCGGGACAGATCAAGACCGGCGCGCTCTCGCGCAGCGGTTCGTCGGGCAGGAATGAATCGGGCGGCAGCGGCATGAAGACTCCTCGATACGATGCGACGCGGCGATGACTAGGCAGGCCGGCACGAAAGCTGCAATCATCGACGATTACCGCCAAATCTCTCGGCGCGGCCGGGAAACGCGGCAGGGGCTGATACGCACCCAGCGGTACACGTCCGTCATACATCGCGGCGAAATCCAGCACGGCGACAAATACCGGTTGTTTGACATCAAAACGTCGGGCGGTTTTGTCGTTCATGCGCCCGGTGCGACCGACGATTCGATCGGCCAGTTTGAGCGTAAACGAGCAGTCGGGTGCAAACGCCAGATGCGCCTCGGCAGAGTAAGTCAATTCGGGGATACGCGCCGACTCGCACAGGGCGTCAAGCGCGCCTTTTATATCGTAAAATTCGAGATCACGACCTTTGTCGTACCAATAGTCATCGGTTTTTCCTGTCACAGCCAGCCCGATTTGTAAGAATTCGTTATCAGGCGTGAAAGCCTTGCCCACATCGAACAATCTCAGATTGAGATTGCGGTGGGCCAGATTATGCCGGACCGCCTTCATGAGGGAATACATGACATCGTTTTGCATGATCGACAAATCTTCCGCAATCGGATTGAGAATTTTCAACTGCGGTGTATCACCGGTGAGAAGTGTCATCAATGGCGCATCGGCCAATCCGACGCCGTAAATTTCGTCATATCCCTGCGCGGTCAGGGTCGCTCTGATTTGATCGCGGAAAAGATCATCCTCGAGCGCCTTCGACAACAGCGGACCGATATTGCGGTCGGACGTTGGGATATTATCCAATCCCTCAATACGTGCGATCTCTTCGATCAGGTCGATTTCGCGGGTAACATCGGGTCTGAACGTTGGCACTTCGACTTTGGGCGTTTTGGCCTCAGTCAGGCCGAAATCAAGTCCCTTCAGAATGGCGTACATTCGTTTCGACGTCAGTTTGGTTCCCAGAATGGCATTGACGCGTTCCGTCCGGAAGGTCACTTTCAGCGGTTTGATTTTTTTCGGATAGCAGTCGATCAGTCCTTTCAGCACTTCCCCACCGGCGTATTTTTGCATGAGATATGCGGCCCGATCGGCGGCATTGGAAACCATGTTCGGATCGGCGCCTTTTTCGAACCGGGCCGAAGATTCCGAGGTCATCCCGAGATGCAGTCGTCCGCGCCGAATCGTCACCGGATTGAAATAGGCCGACTCGAGAAGCACCGTGGTGGTGGTGTCGGTCACTTCGGAATCCAGCCCCCCCATTACTCCCGCCGCGGCGATGCTTTTGTTTCCGTCGGTTATCATCAGGACTTCGGGAGTCAGGCGGTGTTCGACACCATCCAGCGTGGTGAACGTCTCGCCGTCTTTGGCGCGCCGGACGAGGATTTCCTTGCGTTCGAGCTTGTCATAATCGAAGGCGTGGAGCGGGTGACCGGTTTCAAGCATCACCAGATTAGTAATATCGACGACATTTGAAATTGGTCGCACGCCGCACATAATCAGTTTTTTCTTAATCCACCAGGGCGACGGCCCGATTTTTATGTTTTTAATCATGCGCGCCGAGTACCGCGGGCAGGCTTCGGGATCATCTATCGAAATCTTCGCCAGCGTGGAGGCTTTTTCCTTTGATTCGGTCAATTGATAACCGGGACGTTTGACTTTTTTGCCGCACAGGCAGGCAATATCGCGAGCGACTCCGAACACCGACAGCAGGTCGGCGCGATTGGGTGTAAGATCAAGCTTGATAACGTGATCTTTCAATCCGAGATATTCGGCAATCGGCGTTCCGACCGGGGTGTCGTCGTCAAGGACGATAATACCGGCGTGATCGTCGGTCAGTCCCAGTTCGCGTTCCGAGCAAATCATACCTTCGGATTTCACGCCGCGCAGTTTGACCGGTTTGATTTCCATGCCGCCGTGCAGAACCGCGCCGACTTCGGCGAAAACGATTTTCTGCCCCAGCGCGACATTGGGCGCACCGCAGACGACTTGAACGGTGACGGTTCCGGTGTCGACCATCGCTTTTTTCAGATGATCGGAATTTTCTATTTTATCAAGCTCGGCAACGTGGCCGACCAGAATATGTTCGAATTGACCGGCAAAGGGTTCCTCGATTTCTGTCTCTTCCCCGGCAATCGTCAGGCGGTCGGCAAGAGCCTGCGGCTCCCAGTCGACGTCGACCAGTTCCTTTATCCAGCTGTATGGTACCTGCATTATTTAAACTGCCTTATGAAGCGCACGTCGTTTTCATAGAACAGACGAATATCGGTAATACCGTATTTCAGCATGGCGATGCGTTCGACACCGATACCGAAGGCATAGCCGCTGTATTTTTCGGGATCGTATCCGACGTTGCGTAACACGTTGGGATCGATCATGCCGCATCCCAGAATCTCCAGCCAGCCGTAATGCTTGCAGAGCGGGCATCCTTTCCCCTTACATAAAAAGCAGGAGATATCGACTTCCGCCGACGGTTCGGTGAACGGGAAAAAGCTGGTTCGGAATTTCAGGCGAACGTCGTCGCCGAAAAAGTCCCGGCAGAACGCGTAAATGGCGCCTTTGAGATCGGCCATCGTGACGCCCTCATCGACCAGAAATCCGTCGACCTGATGAAAAATGCAATGGGAACGGGCCGAAACCGTCTCATTGCGATAGGTTTTGCCCGGCATGATGACTTTGATCGGCGGTTCTTGCGCTTCCAGCACTCGGACCTGCACCGGCGTGGTATGCGTTCGCAGGACTTTTTCTCCCTCGACGTAGAAGGTGTCCTGCATGTCGCGAGCGGGATGATCCGGCGGAAAATTGAGGGCTTCGAAATTGTAATAATCGGTTTCAACGTCCGGTCCCTTGGCGACGCCGAATCCCATGCGAATAAACGACCGGCACAGTTGATCCATAACCTGCGTAATGGGATGCAAGGCGC
>CAZVNK010000399.1:0-3064 GCA_964628115.1 uncultured Ignavibacteriaceae bacterium
ATGGAGTCGACGAAGATCCGGCAACCGGTTCCGCTGTCGGGGCTTTGGCCGGTTATCTGGTCAAGAACCGCTTCTTTGGCGTCGATAACATAACCATACGCGCCGAACAGGGATATGAAATACGACGGCCGTCCGTGCTTCATCTCGAGGCTCATGAAAAAGGCGACCGGATTTCCGTAAAGGTCGGAGGATGCGTTGTCATGACGGCACGGGGAAATCTCTGTTAACTCGGCGGCGTTATCGCGCGTTAGTCTGAAGAAGTGACTTGACTTTTGCGCGGATTACTGCATCTTGGGCCGATTGAGAGAAGAAGTATGGGGTGGCATGGATATTTCACTGTTTGACTACGAACTGCCCGAAGGATATATCGCCTATTATCCGGCGAAGCGCCGCGACAGCTCGAAATTGATGGTTGTCAACCGAACCGACGACAAAGTCGCGGATTTGAAATTCCCGAAGATTTTGGATTATGTGAAGCCCGGCGATGGTTTGGTAATAAACAACACCAAGGTTTTCAAAGCCCGTCTGTTTGCGCGTCGGGCCTCCGGCGGCAAGGTGGAGTTGTTTTTGCTGGAACAAGTCAAGTATGAAAAGCTGAATTGCTGGGAGGTGTTGACTCATCCCTCACGCCGGGTCAAGGAGGGGGAGTTTCTGTATTTCGACGAGGACTCCAAAGCCGAGGTCGTAAAAAAACTCCCGACCGGAAGAACGCTGATTAAGTTTTCCACTTTGAAAGAGGGACGTCGGATTATCGATACGTTCGGACATATCCCTCTTCCGATTTATATTCATCGCCCCGATGAAAAACGCGATGAAAACCGCTATCAAACCGTGTTCGCTCTTGAGAAAAAAGCCAAAGCCGTGGCGGCTCCCACCGCCGGCCTGCATTTCACCGAAGGAATCATCGAGAAACTCAAGGCACGCGGAGTAAAGATAATTCCCATCACCCTGCACGTCGGTTATGGGACATTCAAGACCGTTCGCGTCGACAATATCGAGGAACACACCGTCGATCCCGAATTCGCCGAGATTTCCAAATCCTCGGCAAATGCCATAAATCGAATCAGGCAAAACGGCGGACGCATATTCGCCGTCGGAACGACGTCGGTTCGAACGCTGGAATCCGCCACGATTATTGATGGCATGGTACAACCGTTCGCCGATATGGTCGATTTGTATATCCGTCCCGGCCACGAATTTCGTCTCGTCGACCATCTCATCACCAATTTCCATCTGCCGAAATCATCGTTGATGATACTGGTATCGGCATTTGCCGGGCGCGAACGGATTCTTACCGCCTATCGCCATGCCGTCGAGAGCAACTATCGGTTTTACAGCTACGGCGACTGCATGTTGATTCTCTGACAATCATTCCTGTAAAATCTGCTTTTTTCCCGCGTTTTTTCCTGATATATTAATCCACATGAAAACCGTGGCATTAATCGTTGCCGCCGGAAGCGGTCGACGTTTCGGCGGGGATATCCCCAAACAGTTTCGGCCCGTTCATCAGCGCCCCCTTTTGGCCTGGACCATACGCAAATTCGAGCAGGCCCAACTGGTCGATGACATTGTCGTGGTGGTTGCCGAGGACTATCTTCTGTATACGTCGGAGAAAATCGTGGAATCCGGTTCGGACACCAAAGTACGCCAGATTATCAAGGGCGGCGATGTTCGTCGCGATTCGGTCGCCCGGGGATTGAACGCACTGCCCATCTCGACCGGGTTTGTTGCGATTCACGACGGCGCCCGGCCGATTGTCGATGAGATGGATATCGATCGCGTTATCGAAGCCGCCCACAAGGAACGCGCGGCGATTCTGGCGCGCCCCGTGACCGATTCGATCAAACGGGTGGAGGGGGATTATATTATCGCCACGCTGGATCGAGGAAAGTTGTTTCAGGCTGAAACACCGCAGGTTTTTCAGTACGATCTGATCCGGTCGGCGCACGAGCAGTGTCCGGAGGACGAGGCGGTCACCGACGATGCGTCGATGGTGGAGCGACTCGGATTCAAAGTCCGCACCGTTGTTCCGAATCGCCCGAATATCAAGGTGACGTTGGAAGACGATCTGAAAATTATCAGAGGACTTATTGACAATGACCGATGAGATAAAATACAAAATCGGTGTGGGATACGACTCCCATCGTTTTGTTACCGGACGACCGTTAATACTCGGTGGCGTTATCATCCCGCATGAGTATGGTCTCGACGGACACAGCGATGCCGACGTTCTGCTTCATGCCATCGCCGATGCGATTCTGGGAGCCGCCGGTTTGGGGGATATCGGCAGGCATTTTCCCGACACCGATCCCGAATACAAGGACGCCAAGTCGACCATGCTTCTGGCTGAAGTTTTCAAGAAAGTCGTCGCCGATGGATATCGCATTGGGAACGTCGACAGCGTTATCATCGCCGAACAGCCGAAAATGAGTTCGCACATACCGTTCATGCAGGGAAAAATCGCCAAAATACTGCTGATTCCCGAATCCGATATTTCGATCAAAGCGACGTCGAATGAAGGCATGGGATTCATCGGACGGCAGGAGGGGATTGCCGTCATGGCAACGGCATTGCTCTACAAAGATCATGGAACAATCACTACAACTGGTTGAAACGGTACTGGAACGCCTTTTCGCGTACGGTCCGGTCTGGATATATCTGGCGCTGTTTTTATCGTCGTTTATCGAAAATCTTTTTCCGCCGTTTCCCGGGGACTTTGTTACGATTACCGGCGGAGCGCTGGCCGCCGCCGGTCGATTGAATATCATTGCCGTGTTCGTTCTGGCGTATGCCGGGGGGATTCTGTCGGTGATGGTGCTGTATTATCTCGGCAAACGATACGGGCGAGATTTCTTCATCCGAAAAAACTACCGCTACCTTTCGGCGGATGATGTCCGTCGCATGGAATTCTGGTTCGAACGTCGCGGCGCGGTATTGCTGGTTTTCAACCGCTTCATCGTCGGCGCGCGGGCGGTGGTCGCGCTGGTTGCCGGCATCAGCCGCTATCGGGCGGACGGCATGTTTCTGTACACGTCCTTTTCATTCTGGATGTTTAACGGATTGT
>CAZVNK010000400.1:0-3053 GCA_964628115.1 uncultured Ignavibacteriaceae bacterium
GGATTCGCGGCCAGGAGGAAGTTGTCTGCGGTTTCAACCTGGTCTGGTCGAACGGTGCCTCGTATACCGACGAAATCATCGATTCCGCCGGCGGTATCAGCGCCAACCCGCTGTTCGTTGACGCCGGCGCCGGTGACTTCTCACTGCAACCGGGTTCGCCTGCTATCAATGCCGGGCTCGACCAGGGCTATCCATATAGCGGCACAGCGCCGGACATGGGCGGTTTGGAATACACTCCCACCGGTGGCAACAACTACTACGTAAAGGTGACCGGTAATGACAATCTCGACGGCCTGAGCGAGGCCAATGCCTGGGCGTCCATCGACAACGGTGATCAAAAGGGGATAGTCGTTCCGGGTGACACCGTAAACATCCTGCCCGGTACCTATTCAATCTTCAGCAGTATTTGGATGAAGATTTCCGGAACGGTTTCCGAACGGATTACCTACCGGAAATACGGTGCGGGGGCGGTAGTCGTCGACGCCAACGGTGTTGCTGACCAGATCATACGCGATAGCGCCAATCATATCATAATAGACGGCCTGGAGCTTGCCAACTGCAATCTGGGCGGCATTTCGCTCTATGGAGATTCTTGTGTAGTCACGAACTGCTTCGTGCATGATGTGGCTATGGATGGATTCTACATTTCGGGCACGGACAATCTGTTGCAGAGAAACCAATTCACACGGATAGGTGAGTCCGCTTTCGATAATACCAGCTCTGGAGTCAACAACCGCTTTCTGGGCAATACGATAGCGGGGTGCTCGGCAAGTGGAATCTATCTCAGGCTGGGAGTCACTTCAGCGCGGGTTTTCAACAACATTCTTTGTTCAAACAACGCGGGGATCAATGCCTCTGCGGACAATGTGTGTGGTTTCAATGACGCTTGGGATAATACCGGCGGACACTACATTGGTGGTGCGTTTGACTCTTCAGGCGGCATCTCGGCAGATCCGCTCTTCATTGATGCGGGCGGAGACGATTTCCATTTACAACCGACCTCGCCGGTGATCGACGCCGGACTAGATCTCGGATATCCCTACAGCGGCACAGCACCCGATATGGGCGCGTTTGAGAGTGGCAATAACCTGCCGGTGTTAGCGGCTATCGGATCATACTTTACAACTGAAGGCGCTTTGGTGTCATTCAATGTCAGTGCGACCGATGTCGAATCGACGCCGGTTTTGACGACTTCAAGCCTGCCGACAGGCGCATCATTCGTCGATAACGGTGACGGCAGTGGGGATTTCGACTGGACGCCAACCTTCCTGCAGTCCGGCACATATGATGTAACGTTTTATGCCACCGATGATTCGGCGGCGGTTGATAGCGAAATCGTAACGATAACGGTCACCGAGGCGGGCAACCAACAGCCGGTTCTGGCGGCCATCGGGGCGCAAAGCGTCACCGAGAACGTAAACCTGAATTTTGGCGTCAGTGCGACCGATGTTGAATCAACACCTGCTTTAACGACTTCGAGTTTGCCCACCGGCGCATCGTTCATCGACAATGGTGACGGCACTGGCGATTTCGACTGGACGCCGACCTTCCTGCAGTCCGGCACATATGATGTAACGTTTTATGCCACCGATGATTCGGCGGCGGTTGATAGCGAAATCGTAACGATAACGGTCACCGAGGCGGGCAACCAACAGCCGGTTCTGGCGGCCATCGGGGCGCAAAGCGTCACCGAGAACGTAAACCTGAATTTTGGCGTCAGTGCGACCGATATCGAATCGACGCCGGTTCTTACGACTTCGACTCTGCCCACGGGTGCATCGTTTATCGACAATGGCGACGGAACGGGCGATTTCGACTGGACGCCGACCTTCCTGCAGTCGGGCGCCTATGACGTGACGTTCTATGCTACTGACGATTCGGCGGCGGTTGACAGCGAAATCGTGACTATCACAGTTAACGAAGCTGGCAACCAGGCACCTGTGCTTGCGGCCATCGGGGCGCAAGGCGTCACCGAGAACGCAAACCTGAATTTTGGCGTCAGTGCGACCGATATTGAATCAACACCTGCTTTAACTACATCAAGCTTACCAACGGGTGCGTCGTTTATCGACAATGGCGACGGAACGGGTGAGTTTGACTGGATCCCGACATTCCTGCAGTCGGGCTCTTATGACGTGACGTTTTATGCCACCGATGATTCGGCGGCGGTTGACAGCGAAATCGTGACTATTACAGTCACTGAGGTGGGCAATCAACCGCCGGTACTCGCCGCCATCGGAAATCACTCTCATCCGGAAGGTGCGCTATTCGATTTCTCCGTTTTGGCGATAGATGCAGAATCGATTCCATTACTTACAGTGGATACTTTGCCCCAGGGAGCTGTCTTCGTCGATAACGGCGATGGTACCGGCAATTTCAACTGGATACCAAATTACTCGCAATCGGGTTCCTATAAAGTCATTTTCTATGCTACCGACGATTCGGCGGCGGTGGATTTCGAAGAGATTAATCTCACGGTGAACGAGGCCGGTAACCAGCCCCCGGTGCTGGCGGCGATATAGCGATGGTAGAAGTGGAACGGGAAACAGATATACAATAGGGATAGAAATAAACGAATATGATGGTTATGATAATCCCACAAGCGAAAAATGGTTAAAGTCAAGAAAAAACGCAATTCACTTAATAGCGCAACTTTGTGTAGACTTTGAATGGGATACGACACATATAAAACAACACCATGACTATGACCCAAACGGAAAAAATTGTCCGCGAGTTATAAGAAAACAAGGTTGGGAACAATTTATAAAAGAGATAGAAGAAGAAATAGAACTAATAAAGAAGAGCTAAAAGGCTCTTTTTTTGTGCTTTACAAAATTTTTAAAAAAATGTTAAAAATGGTATTGACATTCCATAAATATGGTAGTAATATGTAGTCAGAAAGGAGGAATAGTAATTGAAAACAACAAGAACTTTCAAGGACAAAAACGGAAGAATAGTAATTCCGCCGTATATGTTAGACTATTTAGAAATAGAAGAAGGAACAATAATCAGTTTAGAATTAAAAGGTAAAAAAATAATTATAAAAAAGGAGC
>CAZVNK010000401.1:0-2603 GCA_964628115.1 uncultured Ignavibacteriaceae bacterium
GAGAAAGATTTATGATTCATCGAAATATTACTACGAAAAAGCATTTGTTATATTTAACAATCAACACCCTCCCGATTCGTTTTTCTTGGCAATCACTCTCAGAAACATGTCCAAACTGTCAAGAATAACGGGGAATTCAATCGACGCCGACAAGTACGAAGCCAACGCCAATGCCATCAGTAACAAATCCGATCGATAAGTGTGACCGGGCGCAAATGCGTCAAAGAATGTCGGGGCAATCCATTTTGGTAATAATGGCAATCTCGTTCCTGTACCTCTCGCGCCATGGATGACATGTTCATTATCAACTATGGGTTGCCTGTCACTCCCATACATCAAATCCCTCGACTGTATTAGAATTATTCAATCGTTCAACATCCCAATCGACGCACCGGCGTCATGAGTGACCCGACATTACAACCATCACTCATACGCCATCGAATCCGCCGGATTGGTGCAGGCCACCCGCACCGCCTGATACCCCACCGAAATCAAGGCAATCATCAGCATTGCCGCCCCGACCGCGATGAAAACACCGATGCCCATATCGACGCGATACGCGAACTCTTCCAACCAGCTATCCATGATTATCCAGACCAGCGGCCATGCCACCAAGTTGGAAATCAGGACTAAAAGCAAATACTCCTTGAAAATCATACGCACGATGCTTATGACCGATGCCCCCAGTACCTTTCTGATACCGATTTCCTTGGTGCGTTGCTCGGTGGTAAACGATGCCAGCCCGAACAATCCCAATCCGGCGATGATGATCGCCAGCAAACCGAAACAGGCCGCCAGACTGCCGATCTGCTCCAAACTTGTATAGCTTTCATCGAACTGCTCATCGAGAAAAGAATACTCAAACGGGTAATTCGGCAGGATTCGTTTCCACGTATCTTCTATAAAACCGATTGTCCCGCTGATATCATTCGGGCCGATTCGCACCGACATATAATGCATTTTCATGAAAACATTATCATCCGGCGAGAACATCATGATCGCCAGCGGCCCGATCGGCGAATTCAGCGGCTGGAAATTGAAATCCTTCATGACACCGACCACGGTGCGATCCACGTCCCAAACGTTGATTATACTCCCAAGCACCGGAGACAGATTCATCAGCTTCGCCAGTTTTTCGTTGATCAGACATGCGCTCTTTTCATCGGCGCCGAAACGTTCATCGAAATCGCGTCCTTCAATCAATTCAATACCGAATGTCCCGGCAAAATCATAGTCGACAAAGTTCATACTCACACTTTCTTCTTCATCCGGAGCCATTCCGGTCCAGTGCGCCGATGTTGTCATATGCCAGTATGGCAGGCATTTCATGGCACCCGTCACCGCAATCACATCGGGATTCTGCAACAAGGCGGTTTTCATCGCCGCATACCGATCACTGCTTTCGCCGCGAAGGTTGATATTGACCACCTGTTGCTTGTTATAACCGACCTCCAGAGATTTTATATGACGAGTTTGCATGAAAATCACGACCGTGCCGATTACCAATATCGCCGTTAGCGTAAACTGAAACACGACCAGAATCCTGCGAAAACGATAATGCTTGCCTGCACAGCGGGATTGGCCTTTCAATGCCTGTATCGGATGAAATCTCGACAGCAGTAGAGCGGGGTAGATTCCGGTTGCCAATGTCGTCACGCCGATAATCCCCAACGCGATCATCAGAACCGACACCGAATCGAACAAACCGAGCGACAGGTGAAGATAAAACAGGGAATTGAACGCGGAAAGAGTCAGATCGACCAGGCACAGCGCCAACAGGAATCCGATCAGCATCAACAGGGCGGACTCGCCCAAAAACTGCAAAATGAGTTTACTCCTTCGTTCGCATCTTGTACCGGGCGGTCGACAAATTGACGAAATTGATACAGGCCATGAGTAGAATCGCCAGCGCAATCCCGGAAAACAGCTTGATCCCTTTCACCGACTCTGAATATCGCAAATACACGTCGCCGATATTGATTGCGGAAAGAAGCACCTCTTCGTCATCATAGCGATCGCGAATCAATCCGGATATTTTATCGGTCAATTCCGACGCGCTTGTCCCGGGTATTGTCTTCACACAGGTCTGGCTTCCCCAGAAATTCCAGCTGTCGAAATCGATCTCGGACTCCGCAAACAGCCGGCGTTGATATTCGACAGGCAACAGCACGGAAAATGTAAGACTGCTGTTATGCGGATTATCCGCAATCACCCCCGTGACCATGAAATCCTGACCGTTTTCGATCACCAGCATTCCGCCGATCGGATTCTGGTTCGGGAAAAATCGCTCGGCCGCCGACTGCGTCAGAACGACCGAGTTGGGTTCGATAAGTGCGGTTTTGGCATTGCCGGCGACAAACGGAAACGAAAAGACATTAATCACATCCGGTTCAGCTATCAGAACATCTTCAAAACCGTACTGCTTGTCACTGGTGACCAGCATCTCGGATCGTGTCATGATCTGGGCGGCATACTCAACTTCGGGAACGTTCTCCCGCAAATACGACGCCAGCGGATTGGGCCCGTGAAAATCGCCGTTCACCAGAACGGCATCAATACGATCCGCGTCGGCATAATGCTTGTCATAACTCAACTCATTGAGA
>CAZVNK010000401.1:2735-3040 GCA_964628115.1 uncultured Ignavibacteriaceae bacterium
GGAAAAGCTATCAAGTCTTTTCATACGAATAATCATTATTCCGATGTCTCATCCAAATAGATATCGCAAACTTGCCACCATTCATATAAGTAAGAGCAAGAAAAATGCCGATTTGATAGACACTCAACCACAACGACTTACACAACACCCACGACACCAACTTGTCCGTTTTCGCAACATCACCTGTCCGATTCCGCACAGAAACAACATAGCCTATCTGACTCATAGGGGCGGTTCGCTAACCGCCCTCTTTTTATCCACTTATATTGCGGTGCCCCGCCCCTCGCGGTGGGTTGAAAATAACC
>CAZVNK010000402.1:0-3039 GCA_964628115.1 uncultured Ignavibacteriaceae bacterium
ATGACTACCGCCGAACAGGAGGCCGAGATCAAGACCTCACTGGACAAACTGCGGGAATGGAAAGTCTATTATCTGGAATTGTTTGCCTATCCGAACGGACGACGACAGGATTTCAACGATGATACGGTGCGGATTTTAAACGACAATGGCATCAAAGCGGCAGTGACAACCGAGGAGGGGTTTTTTGAACGTGGGACGGATCGGTATCGGATCAATCGTATTCCGATCGGCGCCGATATGCGACTTCCCGAATTCAAGGCGCGGTTGTCCGGATTTTTCTATTTCCTGAAAGGATTCAAGGGATAATGCCGATTGTTTCGGATAAGAGACGGGGCGAAAGAAACGCATGAGTACGGTCAAACCGATACGAACCCAGCGCGAATTCGACGAACTGGAACCGGTGTGGCGGGAATTGTTGAAAGACGATCCGCATCGCACCATCTTTCAGACTTTTTCCTGGCAGTCCGCCTGGTGGAATAACCTCGGCGGCGATTATGCGCTGTACATTTTGCTGGCTACGGACAATAATCGACCGTTCGGGATTGCGCCGTTGATGATTTCGCGCGGATCGCATCGCACGGTGCGATTTATCGGAACGCCCAATGTCGACTACGGCGACGTTGTCGGTGGCGACAAACCACGTATCGTCGTAGCGGCGGTCGATTACCTGTTGAAACATGATTCCGAATGGGACACGATCGAGCTGTCGCCAATACCCGAAACCTCTCCGACTTTTGACGCTTTGCGCGGGATAATCGGCAAGCGGAAACCACCGCATGCGGTCCGGCCGACCGAAAAGTGCATGGCATATATCTATGACGGTGACGATGCCGGTCGGGACGGATTCACGATCAAACGAAATAAGACCCTTCGCAATTATATCAACTTTTTCGAGAAAAACGGCGGGATGACACTTGAGCGATTGCATGACACCTCGAGCATTGTCGCCTGGTTGCCGAGGCTGTTTCATTCGCATATCATGCGCTGGGGGCCGACGTCATTTGACAGCAAATTCCGAAGCATCGAACACCGGCAGTTTTATCGTCAACTGGCTCAGTCGCTCTCGCCGCGTGATGTTCTTGACCTGCTGGTGCTAAAGCACGGCGATTCGCCGCTGGCGTATCTGCTGGTGTATCGGTACGGGGGCAAAATCCACCTGTACACCATCAGTAATGAACCGTTTTATCAGCGCAAATCGCCCGGAATCGTTATTTTGCATCTGCTTGTCGAGCAGTACGTTCGCGAGGGATTCACCGAAATCGACTTCGCGCGTGGAGCCGGAACGCACAAAGACCGGTTTATTACCGACGCGGTGCAGAATTACGAAGTGCTTTTATTCTCAAGTCCGAGAATTTTGAGAAAGATACAACGCCGCGAGCGGCTGAAATCATCGTCGCTGGTAACCGTGCTTCTCAAGTATTCCTTCATGCAGTCGGTCAAAACGAACCTGTCGCAATACGGACTGTCCACCTATGTGCGCATGATCCTGAAACGAATCGGTCGCCGGTTGATTGATTATCGAAAGGTGATTCGCTATGCCGATGTCGATCGGGCACAATCTGACGGCAAAACATCCGATGATTTGTTTGTTGAGTCGGTCGCTGAAGACGCAATCGAGGAAATCGCGGCCTTTTGCGGATTTGTCTGTGATTCGTCGGAACATAAGAAAATGCAGGAGGAATTCAAAGCCGGCGACGAAATACTGGCCGGACATATCGACGGAATCATGGCCGCGTTGGTTCGTGTACGCACGCAGGGAATTATGGAATTAGTCGGTTGTCGTTTTCAGATCGGCGAGAATGAGGCGTTTTTGGACGACTTCGCGGTCAGCCCGGTTTTTGAACGGCCGACGCTTGCGATGGAATTTCTCGAGGGCGTTCTGAAAATCCTGCACGGCAAAAATCTGCGGGCGGTGATGTTGTGCGAAAAAAGCGATCGGCAACGGCAGAAATTGATCCAAAAAGCCGGCTTGATTGAGACAGCATCGACACGTGGATTACGCCTGTTGGGAATTCGCGTATTGTAGAAAACAATATCCTGTATAGTGATAACACATTTCTTCTCCCTGTGGTATTTTGTTGAACAGTGCCCAATTATTGGTCAATTTGCAAACGCGAAAAGCGTTTTCAAAAGAGCCGGCGGGACCTCTAATGCTATGGCATATAATGATATAGTATAAAGAGTAGAGTTCGGCTCGGGATTTGTAATACAGAGGGTAGCGAATGCCGGATTGAATTCCGACATTAGATAATATAAAGAAAATGACAATGGTATTGGGTGGAAATGAGTATATAGAGAAAAGATCAGAAGGGGGTTTACGAGGCCAGTTTTTAATTGAAGCCCGGAGCGAAATTTCATATTGTGCATGAGTGTTATAATGGAGGAATACAGATGAAGATGTTATACAACGGTCGGCGTCGCAACCAGACCAGAATGCTGATTTTGTTTGCGCTGGTGATGGGTTTGTGTGCGGTTACGGCCAACGCCGGGCAGGTTTCCGTAACGTCTCTGCCGTATACGGCGTATGGCGATTATGACACGCTGACTCTAAGCGGCACTCGACTGGCGTCGGCGACCAGTGGATTGACCATATCGGCCGATTACGTGGTGGTTAATCTCGGATCGGACACGCTGGAGTTCGGCACCAACAACGGCGACAGCTACTACGGCATCCGTATGATCGGCGGGGCGCACCATGTCAAGGTTCTCGGCGGGATGATTCTTCATCGGGGAACCGGTGATCACAATACCTGCCTCAAACTTTCCCGCGTGAACGACATTCTCATCCAGGACGTCGATATGATCGTCTCCGGAACCAACGGCCTGTGTTTTCTGACGCCGTCGGTCGGTTCGCCCGGCAATTATAACGTTGAAATCGATGGCGGCAATTTCTGGAATAACTGCACCGGCTACACCAGCCGTTGCCAGTACGACGGTTGCGCGATTATGTCCTCCATGGCCTGTTATGGCGGTTTCGGCGATTATCATATAAAAATACATGACATTTCTCTGCATGCCAGCCCCGGACAGGGAATCATG
>CAZVNK010000403.1:0-2758 GCA_964628115.1 uncultured Ignavibacteriaceae bacterium
GAAATCGGATTCAGCGACGGACTGAATATCATACACCCAGCGAGCGCTGGTATCGTCACCGTAGTCTTTGTATACCGCACCGCGCATGACGATGGATGAGTCGACCATGTCCATGTAGAAATAGTACAGGGTCGTGATGGTGATGGACTCGGTTTCATCCTGACGCTGAAACGCCAGCACCGCCTGTTCGTCGTCATTGATGGTGAATCCAAGCTGAAGGACTTCATCTTCGGCCATATCCGGAAAATCCATGGTCGCCAGATTCTCGACGGTGACGGAGATTCCGAACACATCCTGCAGGGCGGTCGGAATCGGCACGGCCGTAGTCAACTCGGTGATTTCGCAAACGTCGTAGCTGTTCACGTCTCCCTCGGAGATCGAACTGTCAACGGCAACGTCGCCCTCTTCATTCATAACCAGGAAAAATCCGATCTCCTCGACCAGTTCGTCGAAATATTCCAGGTTGCTGTAGAGCGACATCGGTTCATCTTCGCTGAAGACCTTATTTAAAAACGTGGACGTCCACATCGGATCGATTTCCGCCGGAGAGGCGAGCGGCTCGGTATAGACCGGCGGTACGATATCGCCGATCAAATCTTCATAGTCGGCAAAGTTAATGGTCGACCACCCGTTACCGGGACCGGTCGGGACGTCGTTGTCATCGGAACAGACAACGGTCAGGCAGAACAGAGCCACGGCCAGAATCATGACGGTGGTAATTGCGTGTTTGAACGGCATGGTTTCCTCCTTTGGGATATAAAAAGCCCCTGATGAGTGTTTATTGCGATATATTTTATATCGGAAGACGGATATTAAACTTGCGTTCAAATTAGATTCGTAATCCGGCGCGCGGACGGCTCGCCCACCGTATGATCCCATAGCCCAGCAGGACACCGACGGCGCTGATCGCGGCGATATGGAACACGGATATCACGCCGTATCGCGAGGCCAAAAGGCCGATACCCACTCCCGCGAGGACTTCACCCACCGAACAGGTGAGATTATACCCGGAAAGTACAGTGGCACGGTGATGATTTTTTATGGATTGATTGATGTTGGTGGAAATGGCGGGCCGGATAAGTTCCTTGAGAGCGAAAAAGGCGACAATTCCCGCCACGGCGAAAAGCGGCGGACCGGAGGCGGCAAGATACAATGCGACAGCCATAAGCATAAATCCCACGGTTAGATAGGCGGTGATATGTCTATACCATCGTTTTAACAAGTCGGCAGTCACGACGACCACAACCAACCCGGCGGAGGTGATCAGTCCGAACCAGACCGGATCGACCCGCCGCAGTTCGGCAAACAGGACTTGCCAGTACTGATCGACGCCCTCATAGGTGAAATTGGCAAACAATCCCACGGCAAAAAGAGCGGGAAGCGCGGACCGGGAAAAAACCGAGGCAATCAATGATCGCAGGGGGGTTTTGTCGGATTTTGCGGTTGTGTTCGATGGTTTCGGCTCACGAAGAAGCAGGGCGATCGGGACACCCGCGAAGGCGATCAGGATTACCGGCAGGAAGAGATACGGGAGGAAACGCCCGGCAAGCAAACCGCCGCCGATCATGCCGACAATGAGTGCGGCGTTTTTATACGCGGTTCGTCGCGCAAACAGGGTCGGCAAATAACCGTCACGGTGTTTTCGGTCGAGTGAGTCCACCGCGAGCGCTTCCAAGGCTCCGGAGATAAAAGTCTCGGAAATACCGAACACGATCTCGGCGATCAGGAAGCCTTCGAAACATCTGAAAGCAAAGAAAATCAATCCGGAAAGACCAAAGCCGAGAAAACCCAAAACGACCGACAGACGTCGGCCATGACGATCGGCGAGGATACCGGTCGGAAGTTCAAAGATGAGAACGGTCGCTTCGAATACCGCCGCAAGAATCGCCACCTGAAGCAGGCTGATATCATACAGCCGGAAATACAACACGTAAACCGGAAGAATCAGGCCGCCGAAAAGGGCGGCCTGACTTTCCAGCACATAAAACAGCGATATATTGCGACGACGCACGTTAAATCATCGCGACGGCTTCAATTTCGACTTTGACGTCTTTGGGCAGTCGAACCACTTCGAAAGCCGCGCGGGCCGGCAGTTCCAGGGTAAAATATCTGGCATAGACTTCGTTGACGGCGGTGAAATCACCCATGCTGGTTAAAAAGACCGTAGTCTTGACGACATGTTTCAGTTCCGCTCCGGCCGCATGGAGCACCGCCGAGAGATTTTTCAGCACCTGATCGGCCTGTTCGGCGGCGGTGGCGCCGATGATTTTGCCGCTCTGCGGATCGCGTGGAATCTGCCCGGAACAGAAAATCATGGTTCCGCAGGTCACTTTGATCGCCTGAGAATACGGGCCGACGGCGGCGGGGGCATCGGTGGTCGTGATTAATTCTTTCATCAGTAAATATCCTTTCATCAGAAGATTTCTGCGTATATAGAGTATTATCCGGCAGGGTCTGTCAACGTAAAAACGGCTCGGATGGTCGGGTCGATATGTTTTCGGGCTTGTTTGTAACCGGTCGGGTAATTATCCTGTGGACTGCAAGTTAAGGAAACGGTGTTTCAGTCCGATACAATGAGAGGTATGGATAAAAACTTTCTTTTGGAACAATTCCAGCAAACCGACGAGACGAAAAAAGTAGTCCGGAAGCCGGTTCAGCGCAAGAAACCCAAACCCCTCTGGCGGGAATATGTCGAAGTCGTTCTGCTCTCGCTGGCGGCGGCGATTGTGTTGCGGCTATTAGTGGTTTCGGCGTACCG
>CAZVNK010000403.1:2803-3036 GCA_964628115.1 uncultured Ignavibacteriaceae bacterium
TCAACAAACTGGCTTACAGTTTCGGCGAACCGCAATACGGCGATATTATCGTTTTCAAATGCCCGCTCGATCCCACCCGCGACTATATCAAACGCATCATCGGCACCCCGGGCCAGACTGTCGAAATCATCGACAAGGTGATTTATGTCGACAACCGACTGGCCGAAATATTCCCGGACGCCAAGAATATCGATCCGAAAATCATGCCCGCGCAACTTTCGATGCGGGACAAT
>CAZVNK010000404.1:0-1989 GCA_964628115.1 uncultured Ignavibacteriaceae bacterium
ACGTTTTCCAATGCCAGGGTAAGATACCATTTGCCGTGGGAATACCGCGCCCGGCAAGTGAGCGTTACCCAGCCGTCGGTACCCTCCCGGCCCATCCGCGTGTCGTCGATATCGCGCTGGGAAATCCGTCTTTGCGCGTCCGCCGCGCGAACGAACGTCTCGATCCAGAAATCCGGACGAAGATGCGCGCGCACCGACAACAATCCCATCAACGGAGGAATCCTGCTCATCGGTTCATCATCGGTTTCGTTCACGCCGCGTGTCCAGAAACCGTTCAGCCTCGTCTCCCAGATTCGGTTCAGTCGTGCCGCCACGGCCAGCTCGACTCCGTAAATATGGGCATCGGTGACGTTTTTGCGCTCGTAAACGTCGTACTCATCCTCATCCTGAATACCGTCCCCGTCCTCGTCGAAAAAGGGCAAACCGTTGTATGTTCCCGGGACTCTATCTATGAAATCCTTCAAGCTGTTGTAAAAAACAAACAGACTGCCGTCGGCGCCCGACGAACGGTATTTCGCCCCGACTTCGAAATTGTCGCTGTGTTCCGGTTTCAAACCGAGAGTCGGGACGTCGACGCCGCGACTTGAGTATTTCACCACCGTGCCGTCGTTCAGGTTGGGCGCCCGGAATCCCTGCGCCCAACGACCGATCAGGTTGAGGTTCGGATGCACGGTGAATGTAATCGCCAGCGCCCCGGTGATATCGTCGTACGTTTCATCGTACTCACCGTACGGTTCCTCCAGCGGTGAGATCAGCCGGATGACGCTGTAACGAACGCCCGCCGTGAGTTTCACTTTCGCTGACGGCGACCATTCGTCCTCGACAAAGACGCCCAGCGAATGGTATTTCGAATCGTCGGGGTAGGTGGGACGTTCGATCGTGATTTCGCCGTCCTCGACCGAGTACAAATCGCTACGCACGTTGTCGTAATAGTACTCACCGCCGACGTGCACCGTATGATCGACATGCGGTGTCAACGCCGCCTGGGCATAGCCACCCCAGGTGGTGATTTTGTCCAGCCCGTGATCGACGGAGGTTTTGCCGGTTTTCTGCTTGGTCGTGCCCTCTTTCTCCCGGCAGTACGACAGATTGGCTTTCAGCGTCCGCACCAATTCGCTTTGATTATTCGACGTGAACGTCACCGCCGCCAGATCGCGATCCTGCGGATCGTACACGTATTGCTCGAAATCGCCGCAGACGTACTTGTCATAGCGCGGCACCTCGTCCTGCCGCACCATCAGGTAGTCGACACTGACGGTGTTGTCGTCATTCAGCCAGTACTGCAAACGGGAATTGAGATTGAATTCCTCCCACCCGGTGGGCGACTGCTCGCCGATATCCCCTCCGGCGCGAAGATCGTCGATATGTTTGTACGACACGCCGACCTGCGCCGACAGATCATGATAATCGCCGCTGACGTTGACATTGCTTGCCGAGCCGCGATCGGCGCTGGAATACCTCGTGGAAACGCTCGGGGTCAGCACCAACTCATCGTAGCGCAACCGCGACCGTCCGGGAATCAAGTTGATCGCGCCGCCGAGCGCGTCACTGCCGTACATCACCGACGACGGCCCGCGCACGACTTCGATTCGATCCAGCGATGCCAGATCGATCGTGTTCAGGTACTGGTTGGCTCCGAAGCGAAACGTGGGACGGTTGAGCCTGATACCATCGTACAACAATAAGACATGTTTACCGATCAATCCCCGCACGATGGGCGCACCGTGGCCGGCGGTGGTTTTCTGCACCAGGATGCCGGGTTCCTCACGAAGTACCTCGGACGTGGTGCTGAAGGTTCGTTCCTCAAACTCCCGGTCGGTGGTGACGGATACCGGCGACGGCGAGGCGAATGTTTTTTCCGCAAAACGTCCGGCGGTGACATTGATACGGTCCAGCTCCAGCGTGGTCGGTTCCAGCATGACCTGCAGGCGTTTGACTTCGCCCGGATCGAGATGCGCGTAGTCCAGTTCCCCCTTGCGCGCGATGCTC
>CAZVNK010000404.1:1999-3032 GCA_964628115.1 uncultured Ignavibacteriaceae bacterium
CGTACCCGACACGCGAAACGGACACGCCGTACTCACCCGGTTGCAGTTTCGCGATCGTGAATTCACCGACCTCGTCGGATATTACTCCCCGGGTGGTGTTGTCGATGGTGATCGAGACTCCCGCCAGTGGCAGGCGGCTGGAGGCGTCACTGACGGTGCCGGTGATGGTTGCGGTTTCGGTCGCATGTATCGACAAAGATAAACCGACCAGGCAAATCAGAAAAAAATACGCCGTATGCTTTTTCATGGATGTTTTACTCGTGTTTCGATATCCCGACATGTCGTTATCTGTGCGGTAGTGAGGAGTTCAGCGGTTTCCGGCCAAATATACGCCCGCGGATAGATTTATACAAGATGTTTTCGAGTGGTCGGTCGGAACGATTTACCACCAAACCTGTTGGCCGCCATCCAGCGTGAAAATGCGCTCCTCGCGGTCGGAATCGACCGCCGTCAGCCAGTACAGACATCCCTCGGGAACGGATTCGAACATAAGCGGTCGGTCGCCGGCCCGAAGCGTATCCAGCACCTGCCACTTGCCGTCCCAGTACTGCAATTCGTAATCTTTTCCGGAAGTGAGAAATGTATGTTGTCCGCCGTCGGTCGATTCGGCCCGCTCGATTTTGGTCGTGGCGTTCAGGCGGGCGGTTATCCGATCCTCGCCCGGTGTCAGGACCTGTCGGGCGCAATCATCTTGCAGGATAAACGGCGCGCCCCACGGCTTGATTTCCTTGTCGAGATACAGCGCCGGAAGATAGGCGATACCGGTTCCCATGTCGGTAAACACGGCATGATTGCCGTTTCGAATGTCACTTCGACATCGCAGACGTCGACATAATCGGCGGTCACGTCGATAAAGCTCTTGCCGCCCAACCAGGGGGCGATGGTTTCCTGTTTGCGATCCAGAAAAACCGGATTATCCGGATTCTTGTTGAACATCTTGCGGTACACTTTCGCCAGCTTGTAACGCAGGCGATATTCCCCGGGGTTGGCTTCCGCCCCCATGAATGGAATCACCCGGCCGTCCGGCGCCAGA
>CAZVNK010000405.1:0-3031 GCA_964628115.1 uncultured Ignavibacteriaceae bacterium
TGTCGGCGCCGGCGTGATTTCGGAGATTATAGAATAGTACTGATGCATCATCGATACCTTGGAAGTCAGTGAGAATCCCACGAGATAGAGTCCTACTGGCGTGCGGTGAATGCAAGCGTCGTAATTATACGATGAACAAAAATAAACGGAAACACCCGGAACGCGTGGAATATCGCAAGTACTGTCCGTTTTGTAACAAGCATACTCCGCACAAGGAGACACGATAACATTTTAAGGGTATGGTGTAGTAGGCCAGTAGCTCTAATGGCTAGAGCGCCGGTCTCCAAAACCGGATGTTGGGGGTTCGAGTCCCTCCTGGCCTGCTTTACTAACCCTGGAGAGACAATAGGCTGACAATGTTTGGGAAATTCGTCAAGTTCCTCAAAGAGGTACGGACCGAGCTGAACAAGGTTACCTGGCCGACAAAGCAGGAATTAATGGGATCGACGATCGTCACCGTGGTGGTGACGTTGATTATCTCGGTGTTTATCGGTATCGTCGATCGGGTTCTGACTCTGATGACAAAAAATGTCTTTGGATAAGGATACAACAGACATGGCGTTACGTTGGTATGCAGTCCATACGTATTCCGGGCACGAGCAGAAAGCCAAGCGATATTTGGAATCGTCCATTGCCACGAAAGGGCTGGAAGGCAAGTTCGGCGAAATCGTGATTCCGACCGAACAAGTGACGGAAATGCGTCAGGGGCTTCGCAAAACCTCAACCAAGAAATTCCTTCCCAGCTACATTTTGGTTGAGATGGAATTGGACCGCGAAACCCAGGACGTGGTGGTGTCGACCCCAAGCATTACCAATTTTGTCGGCGCCGGAGGCAAACCGCACCCGCTTCGGCGCGCCGAGGTGGAGCGTATCATGGGACAGATCGACCGGTCTCGGACCACCGAGGAGGTGGATATCCCGTTTCAGGCCGGTGATTCGGTGAAGGTGACCGACGGGCCGTTTGCCGATTTCTCCGGGTTTGTCAGCGAAGTCAATCTGGAACGGAAAAAAGTCAAGGTGATGGTTTCTATTTTCGGACGGCCGACGCCGGTTGAGCTCGACTTTCTGCAAATAGAGTCGGTCAAGCAGAAAAGTTAGTCTGATAATCGTTAGTTGTGGAGATGAACGTTGGCGAAGAAAGTACAGACCACGATTAAATTGCAGATTCCCGCCGGGAATGCCAATCCCGCGCCCCCCGTGGGGCCGGCTCTGGGCCAGCACGGTGTCAATATCATGGAGTTTTGCAAGGCGTTCAATGCCAAAACCCAGTCGCTGGGCGGCATTATCACGCCGGTGGTGATTACGGTATACATGGACAAGTCCTTTACCTTTATCACCAAAACCCCGCCGGCCGCGGTTCTTCTGAAAAAAGCCGCGAACCTGGCCAAGGGATCGGGCGAACCGAACCGCAACAAAGTCGGTCGTGTTTCGCGCAAACAATTACAGGAAATCGCCGAGCTGAAAATGGTGGATCTCAATGCCGCCAATATTGATACGGCCATCTCGATGGTCGCCGGCACGGCGCGTTCCATGGGACTCGAAGTGGATATGTAAACTCATTACATTCAATTCGTTTGCACCTGCTTCCGCCCGGCGGCGCGTTGCGGGGAGAAGGGAATACCTATTATATGAAGCATTCAAAAAGATATCACGCCTACCATGAGAAGGTGGACCGAGTCAAGGCCTACTCGCTCGATGAGGCGTTGCAGTTCATTAAAGAGCACAGCTCGGTCAAGTTCGACGAGACCGTGGAGGTTGCGGTGCGGCTCGGGGTCGATCCCAAGCAGGCCGACCAGATGGTGCGCGGCACCGTCGTCCTCCCGCACGGCACCGGCAAAAAGGTGCGCGTGTTGGTCTTCGCGGCGGGCGACAAGGCGCAGGAAGCCACCAATGCCGGGGCCGATTTTGTCGGTTCCACCGACCTGGTCGAAAAGATTCAAGGCGGTTGGCTTGATTTCGACGTTGCCGTTGCCACTCCCGACATGATGAAAATCATCGGGCGTCTCGGCAAAATTCTCGGCACTCGGGGATTGATGCCCAATCCCAAGGCCGGGACCGTTACGCAGGACGTCGAGCGCACCGTCAAGGAATTGAAAGCCGGACGTATCGAATACCGAGTCGACCGCCAGGCCAACGTGGCGGTTCCGGTCGGCAAACTTTCCTTCGAATCGGACAAGCTGGCCGAAAACGTGAAAACTTTCCTGGATACGATTCTCAAGGCCAAGCCGACTTCGGCCAAAGGGACCTACCTGAAAGGTATGGCCATTTGTTCGACCATGGGCGTCGGATTGAAACTGGATCATCAGTCACTTGTTGCGGCGATGAAGAGAGGGTAATACTATGCCGAAACCGGAAAAAATTACTGCGGTAAGTCAGATTAAGGAATACCTTGAAGGCGCCGAATCGGTTTTCGTGACTGATTACACCGGGCTGAATGTCGAGCAAATCACCAAACTGCGCAAGGATCTCCGCGAAAATTCCATCAAATACCTGGTGGCCAAGAATACGCTGATGCGTATCGCCGCCAATGAAACCGGATACGAAGGATTGGCGGAGCACTTGACCGGGCAGACCGCGCTGGCTTTCGGGGCCGATGACCCCGCGGTGGCCGCGAAGATTTTATACGACTCATTCAAGGCAATTGAAAAGCCGGTTATCCGCGCTTTTGTATTAGATGACAAAGATCAAATATTCACCGGCGATCAAGTGGTTCGCCTGGCCGAACTACCGTCGCGGGAGGTGTTGTACTCCCAGGTGGTCGCGTCCGTGGAGGCTCCGGTCAGTAGCCGGATCGGCTCGATTGGCGCGTTTTTCCAGGAACTGATCGCGACGCTGGAGGCATTGGAGAAAAGCAAGGCCTGAGGGCCGGTTGGGCATGAAGCGGTCGCGCGAGTCAAGCTTCTCCGCGGGGTAGCCCGCCCGTGGGATTCGGTCGTGACGGCGGAAACAAAATCGAAAAGTAATTGTTTGGATATGAAAGGGTAATACCGTGGCAAGCGAAAATAAAGTCATTGATGAGCTTGTCGAGAAA
>CAZVNK010000406.1:0-3026 GCA_964628115.1 uncultured Ignavibacteriaceae bacterium
CAGATCATCGATGATTTGCGTTCGAAGGAAGAGGAACTGGTGCGCCTGAACCGGATCATCACCAAGCGCGCCGAGAATCTCGAAGTGTACAACGACTATATTCTCCGATCGATTCCGACCGGCATTGTCACGTTCGATCTTGATCGGAACATTTCGACGATCAACCGGGCCGCGGAGGAAATATTACATCCCGCCGAACAGGCGGATCGGGGCAAACCGTTTCGGGAGGTGTTCGGCGAGTATTCCGAACTGGATGAACTCCTTCGGACCGTTATCGCAACCGGTGAGCCGGTGCACAACGTGCAGGTGCATATCCCCGAACCGGGCAACGGCGGCAAGATGCTGGCGGTGTCCGTTTCCGATCTGATCGACAGCGACGGCGGAAGAATCGGTTTGTCACTTTTGGTGAACGATCAGACCGCGTTGATGAAATTGCAGGAAGAGGTGGAGTTGAAACGCCGGATGGCGTCGCTGGGTGAGATGTCGGCGGGGCTGGCGCATCAGCTTCGCAATGCCGCCGCGGCGATTGTCGGTTTCGCCAGCCTGATCGGCAGGAAAACGCCGGACGACAGTCCGGTGCGTCAAAATGCCGAGTTCCTGCTGAAAGAGGCGAAAGAGGTTGAGGTGCTGGTGGCTCGTTTTCTCGATTTCGCCAAACCGTTGCATCCGTCACCGGCGGAGTTTGATTTGTATCGCCTGCTTGAGAGCATCATCCGTCCTTACGACTCGATGTATCCGCAGATCGATCTGCGATTGAATCGGATCGAGTCGGATCGATCGATGATGATCGGCGACGAACTTCTGCTCAAACAGGCCTTTTCCAATATTATCGACAACGCCTGCGCGGCGTCCGCGAGCAAGGGGGGCGAGGTGATCATCGACGCGCATATCGCCGACGTGGTGTCGGTACGCATTACCGACAACGGCCCCGGCATTCCTGAAAAGTACCGGGAAAATATATTCACGCCGTTTTTCTCAGGGAATCCCTCCGGTTCCGGGCTGGGCCTTCCACTGGCCCGCAAGATTGTGACGCTTCACGACGGCATGCTGGATTTCTACTGCGGAGACGCCGGCGACACCACGTTCACGATAACGCTACCGCAGGAGATGCTTTCAAAAGCGGTTGGTGTCGAATACGTGCAGAACGGGCATTCAGCATAAAACAGTTGCCAGTCCAATCTCTATTCCCTATATTCCGCCCTGAAAAAGATGGAGGTTCAATGATTTCTTCTGGTGATCTCAGAAAAGGCGCGAAGCTGATGTATGAAGGCGCGCCTTATATCGTAGTCGATTTTATGCATGTTAAAATGGGTCGTGGACGCCCGCATGTAAAGGTCAAAATGAAAGGCCTGCTGTCCGGAAATGTTATTGAGAAGTCGTTTCTAACCACCGAATCCTTCGATCAACCGGATATGGAATCGCGCATGATGCAGTTTCTCTATGTTCAGGATGACGAATATGTTTTTATGGATTCCAAGACTTACGATCAGATCGGGGTCAAGACCGAAACACTCGGCGATTCGCACTGGTATCTGATGGAGAACGAGGAATACAGCGTTTTATTGTATGAAGGCAATCCGATTTCGGTGGATTTGCCGGCGTCGGTGATTTTGACCGTGATCGAGTCCGAACCGGCGGTCAAGGGTGACACCGTATCGAATATCACCAAACCGGCCAAGGTGGAAACCGGTTTGCAGATAAAAGTGCCTCCGTTCGTGAAGGAGGGGGACAAGGTCAAGATCGATACGCGCACCGGGGAGTACATTGAACGAGCAAACTGAGACGTTTGCCGGCAAACGTCTGCTGGGTATCGACGAATCGGGCAAGGGGGATTTTTTCGGGCCGCTGGTGATCGCCGGGGTGCTGGCCGATGACGCCGGTGTGGAACGCATGCGCGGACGAGGCGTGCGGGACTCGAAAAAAATCTCCGACGGCAAAATCGCGGAGTTAAGCGCCTGGATTACGGAAAATTTCGTCCATACCGTCGTATTGATCGGCCCGGAGAAATACAATCAATTGTACGGCAGAATCAAGAATCTCAATCGCCTGCTGGCCTGGGGACACAGCCGGGTGATCGAAAACGTCGCGGAAGACAACGAGGTCGAACTGGCGGTGTCCGACAAGTTCGGACGTTCGGATCGGATCGAAAGTGCGCTGATGGAAAAGGGGCGGACAATCGAACTGATACAGAAGGTGCGGGGAGAGAGTATTATCCAGGTGGCCGCGGCGTCGATCGTGGCGCGGGCGCGCTTTGTCGATTTCATGCACGGCCTGACAAAACAGTACGGGATGAAAATTCCGTTGGGGGCGGGCGCGCCGGTCGATCTGGCCGCAGTCGCGCTGGTGAAAAAGCACGGCCCGGAAGTGCTGGAGAAAATCGCCAAAACACATTTCAAGAATTACCGGAAAGTGATGGGATGAAATTCAGCGTCGCTGAACATCGCATTCTTCACGACAACACTTCAGGATCATCGGATATAATCATCGCCGCGCTGGATTGTCTTTTGGCCCGCATGGCACGGGGAAAAGACGGCCACGAGTCGCAAAAACAGGCCCGGAAATTTCTTCGGGCGCTGTCGAGGCGGTTTTCGGCGATGGCGATGGTGGTCGGCGCAACCGAACGGGTGGACGCGTGTCTGGGAAGTCATTGCGACACGGCGGAATTGATAGCGGCGCTGGAAGGCTTTCGCGAGGATATTCGCCGGATGGATGATGACGCGGTGCAAAACTGCCGGGGGCTGTTTATTAAAAAGATTACAGTGGTGACGTACAGCAATTCCGGACTGGTGCGGAAAGTAATCGGCCGCTATGCCAAAAAGGTTCGCCGGTTGTATCTTTCCGAGGCACGCCCGGCTTGCGAAGGGCGGGTGGCGGCGAAGCATTATGCCGACTTGGGAATACCGGTGACGTATTGTGCGGATGCGCTGTTACCGTCGTTTTTGCGCGAGGCTGACCTGATTCTGGTCGGCGCCGACCGGATCGGCAGGGATTGTTTTGTCAACAAGATCGGAACGGCGGCCTTGCTT
>CAZVNK010000407.1:0-2996 GCA_964628115.1 uncultured Ignavibacteriaceae bacterium
ACGGATACGCCGATTTCATTGTCGGTATTAAATCAAAGAATATGGCGCAGCTTTATTATGGCGGTGCGAATCCGGATACTATCCCTGATTTGATCATCACCAATAATGACATCCCCGGGGAGTATGATCAATTCGGATTATATTGCAATGGAATCGGGGATTTCAACGGCGACGGGCGCGATGATTTCGCGGTTTCGGCAATCGACAACGCCTCCCCCGATCACAGTGGATACGGTGTGGTTATTATTTTCTAAGGACTTTAGATAAGGCGGGCGCTACTGTTCGTCGGTTTCTTTCGCCGATGCGAAAACAAACAGCCGATTATCCTTCCCCTGATTCTCATCGCGATCATATTCGGCATCGTGGCCTGTGGACTGCTGGCCGACATATCGGCGAAAACCAGAATTGCCGAGATGGAGGCCAAAAGCGGAAAGACCGCCGATGAGGACGCCTATGCCAGAGTCAGGGTGATCGAACAGGTTTTCCGGCTCGTATCCCTGCTGTCCCATGTTCTGGCCACTTACATCGCCGGGATGTGGTTTTGGCAAACGTTCCGCAAAGATGCTTTCAGCGGCAAAGCGATGACGTCCTTGCTGGTTTGCAGTGAAGTCATCTTTGCCGTGGGGTGGTTGTTGACCGCGCCGCTGATTCTCATCACGGGCGATATCCATGCCTCATGGTCTTTGGCGGTCGTGGCGGTCGGACTCGGATATGATCACGGCAGTTTTCTGTTTTTCGCTTTGTCCAGACTGACCCTGTTTTTCATTGTGCAGGCAGTCTTTATCGGCGAGGGTCTGGCGTATTTGGGCGACGATCCAGGACCAAAATGTCATGTTTTTGCCATTATCATCATGCTGGCCGCCATAGTATTGACTCTGGCGTTGAATTTCGTCTTGAATCTCCTGCTTGGCGGCATTATGGCGCTGGCATGACCACTCCGGATTCGGGAAATCCGGGATAAATGAAGCGACCGCGATTTTTAGATTGACAGCTCATACCAATTGTCTATCTTGCAATAGATCATGTAATTAAATCAGATTATCATCCAGGTCTATCTTCAGGGGCATTGTGGCGTGCGATAAGGACGGGTGTGGTGTCATGTCAACGACTGAAGGCAGAAGAGAAAAACCAATCTGGAAAATAGTGAATGTATTGGTTTTGCTGTTGCTTCTTTTGATTATCTGGAACAGCTTCTCCCCGTTTCTTGCGGTCAAATTATCGGATCAGGCGAACATCAGGGTCATGGAGTACGAATCTCTGGCCTTGATATTCGATGATAACGTACAAAAGCATCTTCGGCGTTTGTATTCGACGTACGAAAGCAAGTACGGCGCCGCAACCAATATCCCGGACGGATACGAAAATTTCGAAGTGTTCATCGGCGTGCAAAAAATAACGGATCAAACCGGATACCGCACGGACATCGTATGTCACATGAGACTCAATTGCGGATGTTCGGATGAACAAAACAGGTTCTGTCTGGTCATCGCCAGAATCGATCCGATCAGTCTGGAAACGTCCGTTCTATTCGATCACGACATACCCTGGTCGGAGTATGACCGGCAATTGTATCGCGTCGAACAATACATGAACACGGACGAGGGATGACGATGTGTCAAGGCGGTCAGTCAACCCTTGCACTTTCGGGAGTGCAGGATCAACTCTTAACCGCATTATAAAGGGGAGCGTTTTGCTGAAACGTGTCTTTCTCCTGGCGACTCCGATGATTGCCCTGCTCAGTCAGGCGGCGCAAGCGGCAGTCACGGAGATCGATTGCCTGTTTGCCAGTTATCACTGCGTGTTCTTCTGGATCATCAGCAACTTCCGCTTTGACAGTTGGACCGCCTACTGGTAAACGCGGGGCGCATGCGTCTTGAACGAAGACGCAAAAACGGGAATGGGATTTGGATGTTGAATTGGAGGTGACTTTGATACGGCGCGTCAATCCGTTAAAAACCACATACCAGAGAAATCTGTCTCTCGGCACGATTATCGCCGCGTTGTTGTTGCTCATACCCTTGTTGATTTGGTATGGTGCACAGGATCACGGCGTTGCGGTGATTGCGGTCGAGGATATTCTTGAAATCGGCCCCGGGCTGAAAACGGAATCGGATGCCGAACGATCCGGCGCCGGCCCCCGTGCCGACGGCAGAAAAGGACGTTCAGCCGATATTTCAGGCATGTCGGGCGCATTTACGATCGTACCGGATGAGTCGCCGCAGTATACGAAATTCGATTTACAGGATATAACACGTGATCCCATTCCCGAAATTTGGATAGACGAATCACGCCAATGGCGCGCCGAGGGGCCGGATGAATTCGAGATTCGCCCGGGGACGCCGGATGGCGACGGCTGGCCGATAAAGGGACGCGATGTATTTGATTTCCAACCTATCGGCAGATCGGGTTTCAACGCCATGTTCTCCAATGAGATCATCGAACCCAAAAAGAATCGAAAACCGTTCATTCAATTGGGGGCGCAACGCTGGCCGAAAAACGCCGCCAGACAGGGGTATTACACCGCCGTTATCAAAGTGAAATTGTATATCGATGAAAACAGCCGTATACTCGACAAACACGGCGACCTGATGTGCCGGGTTCTGGAAGAAAACCCGAAAGACAAGGGTTTCCGTGAGGCGTTTTTCGAGATGTTGCGAAACGGTTTTTATCAATGCCCGATAATTGAAAACATCCCCTACGGCTATATGTGCACCATCACGTATGAGTTCTGCAACGGTGCAAACTGCAATTCGTTCGTGGAAGTGGTCTCCGGAGACGTTACCGCCTCGGTCGAAGAGATGAAATACTGAACGGTCAGGCGGCCCACCCTTTGGGTAAATTTCACAATTAAAATCCGTCTATTGTCAATCATAGGTCACAGAGAAGGGTAGGTCGAAATCCCGGAGGGTTTCGACAATCTTTACCTGTCGCGTTTCTCATGATGTTTACACATCATTCGGAACACGACCTACGATACCTGCTGACACCCAGTACAT